>NZ_JACVJJ010000080.1:0-48499 GCF_015711935.1 Candidatus Solincola tengchongensis | reverse complement strand
GATATCCTTCCTGGTGGCCTTCCTGGGCGGCGTCTTCATGGGCTATGCCATCGTGGGCATGGTCACCCTCCTGCATGAGAGGCTGGACGAGGAGTACCGGGGGAGGGCCTTTGCCACCATCCAGGTCATCATGCGGGCTTCCATATTCGTGTCCATCATGCTGGCCGGGCCCCTGGCGGACCTGATAACCGGGCTGGGCCGCCGGTTGGGCCTGCGTCCCCTCTCCCTGTGGCTGGTCAGGTTGGGCGGGTCCTACCAGGGTGAGATAGACGGGAGATACGCGGACTTCCGCTATCTCCTCAACGGCCCCCAGCTCATCCTGCTCGTGGGAGGGCTGGTGATCTTCGCCGCCGGCGTCTACGGGCAGCGTTCCTTCCACCGCCATTTCGCTTTCGCCGGCGAGGGGGCCTGTGGAGGGCCCCTGACCCCGGAGCGGGAGGAGGGCTATGGCTTGCCCGCCCCCTCGCTTGCCGGGGACGGGTCCGCGACCACCACCCTGGCGGGGGAAAGGGGGATGGATCCGGAGGGGCAGGATTCCGGCCGAGGGGAACCTTCCACGGAGGAGGTGGTGGAGGACCGTTGAGACCAGGACGGTCGCGTCGTCAGAGGGGCATGAACGCGGCGGATTCTCAGCTTGGGGAGGTGGGGTAGGGAAATGGCGGGAGGCAACGGGATCAGGGTGGCCACTCCCCTGACGCGGGAGTTCCGGGAGAAGGTCTCCGCGGGGGACCGCCTGCTCCTGACCGGGAGGCTCATCACCGCCCGGGACCAGGCGCACCGGAGGCTGGTGGAGGCCCTTGAGAGGGGGGAACGACCGCCCGTGGAACTGCGGGGGGAGGTCGTCTATTACACCGGCCCCACCCCCGCACCCCCGGGAAGGGTGGCCGGTTCCGTGGGGCCCACCACGGCTTCCCGCATGGACCCCTATACGCGGCGGCTGGCCGAGGAGGGCATCGCCGCCTGCATCGGAAAGGGGCCTCGATCCCCGGAGACAAGGCGGGTCCTGGCGGAGAACGGCGTCCTCTACCTGGTGGGTATCGGGGGGACCGCGGCCCTGTTGGGCTCCCGGGTGCGCGCCTTACGCCTCCTGGCCTATGGGGAGCTTGGGCCCGAGGCGGTGTACGAGCTGGAGGTGGAGGACCTCCCCGTCCTTGTGGCCTACGATCTCAAGGGGGGCGACGTCTTCTCCCACCTGGCCCGTTTGTGAGGGCGGAAAAGCAGCCCGCTCCAGGTGGCTCACTTATCAATGTTCAAGCTCGTTGATCCGCGACCGTGGCAACCTATCGGGGAGGGAATGACGACCTCGGCGCCGCCCCGTTTGAGGTTCTCGCCGGTGCGAAAGGTGGTAAGGTCCGGCCATATGTCTAGTCCAACCTGCGTGATCGCGCAGGTTGGGCGCGTCGGCCTTCCCACGGGGCATAGCGTCCTCGGTCGCGTATGGCCCCAAGGCGACGGGGATATGCCTCTTCAGGTAGCGATTCACTGCCCGCCGGAGCTCCCTGCCGCTAGAAGAACGCGTTCCCCGGTACGGATGAGTGGGGGGCGCCCGATGGTTGCCGTTCCCGCATGGAAGGGAGGATGCCGGAGCGGGACATAGCAGGGTTGAGCGGGTGCAGGACTTCCAGTTTTTAGGCTCGTAAAGAAGGGCCCGTGGGGTGGCACAGAGCGCTTTGGGCATGGGGCGGGAGAGGCTAGATAGGAAAAAAGGCCAATATGGGAGATGGTCAAGGACGGAAAGGCGAGGCATTGGTAGCCGTTGAGTTCCTGCTCCTGCAACTTGAAGGAGCTCCCGCTTCAGAGAAAGAGGACCCCGGTCAGCGGTGCCCAGGTCCAGAAACATGGTGCCCAGGTTCAGAAACATGGTGCCTAGGTCCAGAAACACGGTGGACTGGAGCCGCCGTGGGGGATAAACTTTTCCCTTGACGGGAAGAAGAAGGCGGAAGGGAAGGATATGAGCCACAGGAACGCTTCGAAAACGCCGGGGAAGAGGAAGGGAGTCCTCATCACCTTCGAGGGCGTGGAGGGCTCGGGAAAGACCACCCAGATGAACATGCTCCACGCCCACCTCATCCGCATGAAGGTTGACGTGGTGGCCACGCACGAGCCGGGCGGGACCAGGCTGGGGGAGGAGATACGGCGTATCCTTCTCGACCCCGCCTTCCGGGAGATGCATCCCCTCACCGAGACGGTGCTCTACGCCGCGGACCGGGCCCAGCACGTGTACGAGGTGATAAAACCGGCCCTGGAGGCGGGCAAAGTGGTCTTGTGCGACCGCTACCTTGACTCCTCGCTGGCCTACCAGGGGGTGGCCAGGCGCGTGGGCCTGGAGGGCGTGCGCAACCTGAACGAGTGGGTAACCGACGACCTCTATCCCGACCTGACCTTCCTTTTGGAGATCCCCTACCGGGTGGGCCTGAAGAGGCTGGAGAAGCGCAAGGAAACCCTGGACAGGATGGAGGCGCAGCCGGAGTCCTTTCACGAGCAGGTGCAGGAGGCCTATCGCACCCTGGCCAAGTTCTTCCCCTACCGCTACGTGGTGCTCAACGGGGCGGACAAGCCGGAGAACATCCATCACCGGGTGATGGAAGAGGTGATGAAGCTCATCGGCTGACCTTTCGGGATACGGCGGGGGCACGGAGGGGCATTCCGGCCCCCGACTGCGGTTCCCAGCCGCGGCTTCCCGGAAGGCAAGCGCCTTTCACCCGCGATGATCCTTCCTCCCCCTCGGTGTGGCCTCAAAGGGGGCCCAGAGGTTGGGGCCAAGCGGTCTGAGCGGGGCGGCGCGTAGGGTCGTCGCGGTCTTTGCGGGGGCGCGGGGGAGAGAGGCGGAAGGCATTCCATGAGGTTGCCGGCATCGAGGGTAAGAACCGTCGTCGTGGGGAGAAGCGGTCCGGAAGCCCGGTGGGCATCCCCGGAGATTAAGGGGGCACGGCGCGGAACCGGCGTGACGGGTGAAGGAGAGGGCGTGGATCCCGGAAGGAGAACCCCGGGGAGACGCGCACACGTCATTGGGGGCAGCGGCAGGAAACGGAGGAGAGAGCGTGAATCCCGGAAAGGTTTCCGGTTGGGATGACGTGTTCGGGCAGGAGGCGGCCGTGGGCCACCTCCGTTCCATGCTCCTCAGGGGTGACGTTCCCCACGCCCTCCTCTTCACCGGTCCGCGCGGTGTGGGAAAGTTCACCACCGCTCTGGTGATGTCCGCCGCCCTGCTCTGCCCCTCCGGCGACGCGGATGGATGCCCATCCTGCCGCAGGGTGGCGGCGCGGATGCACCCCGACCTTCACCTGCTGGAGCCGGAGGGCATGAACATAAGGGTGGAGCGGGTGCGCGAGCTGGAGAGCGCCCTCAGCCGAAAATCGGTGGAGGGTCGAGGCCATGTGGTGGTGGTGGACGAAGCCCAGTCCATGACCGCGGAGGCCGCCAATGCCTTCCTCAAGACCCTGGAGGAGCCTCTGCCGGACACCCACCTCATACTGGTCTCCGAGAGCCGGGATAGTCTGCCCCCCACGGTGGTCTCCCGTTGCCGGGAGGTGCGTTTCACCTCCATCGGGTGGAGGGAGCTTGAGGAATACCTTGTGCGGCGGGAGGGCCTCCCCCGGGAGGAGGCGCGGTCCCTGGGCCGGCGGGCGGGAGGGATGTTCGGCCGTGCCGTCACCTGGGCCCGCCACCCGGAGGCCGCCGTTTACTGGAAGCGGGGCGTGGAATGCGCGGCCTCCCTGCGCCGCCTCACCCTCCGGGAAGCGCTGGAGAGGATGGAGTCCTGCCGCCGGGCGCTGCACGAGCTCCGGCTTGAGGAAGAGGATGAGGGGTTGGAGGCCTACCTGGCGGCCCTGGACAGGAAAAGCGCGGAACGCCTGCGCAAGCGCCGGGAGGAAGAGGCCTCCCGCCGCGACAAACGGGCCAGGCGCCTGGCGGCGCGTGACTTCCTGGATGGCATGGCCTCTTTCTACCGGGATATAATGCTCTTGATTGTTGTGGGCGATGAGGGAGGAGAGGCCGTGGAATCCATGCTCCTGAACCCGGAATGGCGGAAGGAGTTGGAGAGGGAGGCCGGCCACCTCGATGCCCGTCGCGCGTACAGGTGCCTGGAGAGGTTGCGGGAGGCCGGAAAGGCGCTGGAGGCCAACGTGGACGAGGAGCTCGTCCTCTCCCACCTGGTGACGGAGATAAGGAGCCTTTATTGTGGCTAGCGCTGCCCCGTTTGGAGGCAGCGGTGTCCGGGGAGAAGGCAGACCCGGGGACCGGTCGAGACGGCAGGATGCGGGCAGCGAGGTCCGGTGGAATGTCGTTCTGTGAGGATTCGTCCAGGTGTCGCCCCCTCGCCGGGGAGGAGCGGGGAGTGGGCCGGGAGGTTGAAGATGGCCACCATAGTGGGTGTGGTTTTCAAGAAGGGCGGGAAGGTACATTACTACGATCCCGACAGGCTCTCCCTCCGCGTGGGGGACGAGGTCATGGTCCCCACGCCCAAGGGACCGGAATTCGCGGTGGTGGTGGTGCCCCCGCGGGAGATACCCGACCCGCGTTGCTCCGGGCAGCTTCAGAAGGTCATCAGGCGGGCGACGGACCGGGACCGCCAGCAGAAGGAGCGTAACGAGTTCCGGCGGGACCGCGCCTGGCGTAAATGCCAGGAGCTCATCGCCAAGCACCAGTTGCCCATGAAGCTGGTGGACATGGATTACGCCTTCGACGGCAGCTCCATAACCTTCTATTTCACCGCCGAGGGGCGTGTGGACTTCCGGGCCCTGGTGCGCGATCTGGCCTCCACCCTGAAGACGCGCATCGAGCTGCGGCAGATAGGCGTGCGGGACGAGGCCAAGATGATCGGTGGCCTGGGGCCCTGCGGCCGCCCCCTCTGCTGCGTGACCTTCCTCAACCAGTTCCATCCCATCTCCATCCGCATGGCCAAGGAGCAGCACCTCCCCCTCAATCCGGCGAAGATATCCGGTATATGCGGACGCCTCATGTGCTGCCTGCACTACGAGCAGGAAGCCTACCGGCGCTTCCTCCGCTGGGTTCCCGCAGTGGGGGAGGAAGTGGAGACGGAGAGGGGGCCGGCGCGGGTGGTGGCCCACGACGTCCTCCACGAGAGGGTGACCCTGGAACTCGAGGGAGGGGAGAAGTTCTCCGTCCCCGCCAGCTACTTCGGCCCGCCGCCGCAGGATGTGGAGCCGGAGGAGGAAGTGGAGGACGAGGTGGTGGAGGACACGGACGAAGAACTGGCCCCGGATTGAGCCCGCTCCACTTTCCCGACCCCTAAAACCTTGCCCGCTGAAGCGGGGAGCCGAGGTCCGCCGGCGGTCTCCTTCTCTCATCGACAACTCAAACTTGCGTGTGCTATATATTTGGTCTATGCGGGCCCAGGCTTTCGTGGCCCTATAGTCCCGTAAGGGACGGCGTTCGTTTTAAGGAAAAAAATGGTAGAGATACGTTTTCACAGTCTGGGCGGCCAGGGAGCGGTGACCCTCATCAACCTCCTGGCCCAGGCGGGAGACCTGGTGGGAAAGCAGGTTCAGGCCTTCCCCTTCTTCGGCGCCGAGAGAAGGGGAGCTCCGGTGAAGTCCTACGTGCGTATGGACGACCGGCCCATATATCTGCGGAGCCAGATATACCGTGCGGACTTCCTGGTGGTGATGAACATTTCTTTGCTGGAGTCGGCACTCAAGGAGGGGACCAAGGAGAGCACCGTGGTGCTGGTGAACCAGCGGGAGGAGGAGGACGCGGCCCTGAAAGGGCTTCCCTTCAAGGCCTATGCCCTGGACGCCACCTCCATAGCCCTGGAACTGGGCATGGTGGTGGAGGGGATGCCCGTCCTCAACCAGGTCTTTCTGGGGGCCGTCTCCTACGTGACCGAGATTGTACCCCTGGAGGCGGTAAATGAGGTGATCCGCCGCAACGTGCCCGCAACGCGCCAGGAGGCGAGCATGGAAGCGGCCCGCAGGGGCTTCACCTCCGTGCGGGAGGTCAGGGGGACGGGAAAGAGGGAAAGCCGGGAGAGGACCGCCGCCTCCTGAGGACATCCCCGGAGAGGGGCCGCCCGCCTTGACCCTGGATAAACATCGCCGAAGGAAGGGTAGTCATCATCTCGGGAAGTCTCGCGGATGGCGGGCCGTATGGGCCGGGACTTCGTGAAGGATCGGAGAAAGGAAAGGGTGAAAATGCCTGGAAGGAAGAGGAGGGAGGAGCCTGAGGAGATCGGTTTCCTCACCACCCTCTCCGTTCCCTCGGAGGGTAGCGTGGGGCTCACCGGCAGCTGGAGGACCTTCCGTCCCGTGCTCGACGGGGAGCGCTGCAATAAATGCCTGCTCTGCTGGATATACTGCCCGGAGGCCTGCATTAGCAAGGACCTGAGGATAAATTACGACTACTGCAAGGGATGCGGAGTGTGCGCCGAGGAGTGCCCCACAAAGGCCATGAGCATGGTGAAGGAGGACGAGGAGGAAGGGGCTGCAGGGGATTGAAGCGGGTCCGCGGCGTTCGTGCCGGGCCATGCTCCTACAGGCCCCGGGAACGATTCCGGGAAAGCGATGAGTCATGAAGACGATCCAGGAACACGGCGAGGAAAAGAGGGTGAGGATGAGGCTGGTGGAGACCGGCAACCACGTGGCCGCCTGGGGAGCCCGCTTGGCCCGGGTGGAGGTGGTGTCCGCCTACCCCATCACTCCCCAAACGCAGGTCATCGAGGAGATCTCCCGTTTCGTGGCCGAGGGTGAGATGGAGTGCGAATACATCCCCGTGGAGAGCGAGTACAGCGCCATGGCGGCCATGATCGGCGCGGCGGCCATGGGGGTCAGGGCCTTCTCCGCCACCTCCTCGCACGGCCTCGCCTACATGCACGAGCTCCTGCACTGGGCGGCTGCCATCCGTCTGCCCATGGTCATGGTCAACGTCAACCGCGCCCTGGGGCCGGGGTGGAACATCTGGTGCGACCACCAGGACACCATGGCCGCCAGGGACACGGGGTGGATACAGCTCTACTGCTCCGACCACCAGGAGATCCTGGACACCGTCATCCAGGCTTACCGCATATCCGAGGACCCGCGGGTAATCCTGCCGGTGATGGTGTGCTACGACGCCTTCGTCATGTCCCACACCTACATGCAGGTGGAGATACCCGAACAGGAGGCAGTGGACCGCTTCCTGCCGCCCTTCCGCTCCCTGTGGAAGCTGGATCTGGAGCGTCCCTTCACCCACGGCTCGGTGATCTATCCCGACGACTACGAGGAGGTCAGGTTCTCCATGCAGCGGGCCATGGACAACGCCCGCCGGGTCATCGTGGAGGCCGCCGGGGAATACCGGGAGCTTGTGGGGAGTTACCACGGCGAGTTGGTGGAGGCCTACCGCATGGAGGACGCGGAGTACGCCCTTCTGGCCATGGGAACCCTTGCCTCGGAGTGCCGGGTGGCGGTGGACGTGCTCCGGGAGAGGGGCTATCCCTGCGGACTGGTGAGGATCCGTTCCTACCGTCCCTTCCCGGCGGCCGAGCTGCGGGAGCTGCTCTCCCCCCTGCGTGCGGCTCTGGTCGTCGACCGCGCCGTTTCCTTCGGGATGGAGGGTCCCTTGTTCTCCGAGGTCAAGGCGGCGGTCTACGGGAGCGGCAACCCCTCGATCCACGGCATCATCACCGGCCTGGGGGGGCGGGACGTTCCCTACGACCTCCTCGTGGAAAACGCGGAGGCCGCCTTCAAGGGGAGGTTACCCGCCGGGAGCCACTGGCCTTCCGTACGCCTTAATGAACACCACCGTCTGGTGAAGAGGAGCCTGGAGGAGTACTGGAGGAAGGAGGGAGTGCGGTGAGGCTGCGCGACTTTCCGGAGGAGGAGCTCTTCCTGCAGGGTAGCGCCGCCTGCCAGGGTTGTCCGGGAAGCGCGGCCCTCCGGGTGGCTTTCAAGGCCCTGGGGAGGAACACCGTCCTGTGCGTGATCGCCTCCTGCACCTCGGTCCTGCAGAGCCCCTACCCCGTCTCCGCTCTCAACCTGCCCACCCTGAACATGGCCTTCGCCACCGGGGGGGCGACGGGGTCGGGCATGGCCGCGGCCGCCGAGCGTCTCGCAGCCAGAGGTAAATTCCGCGAGAAGCCCACCATCCTGGTCTGGGCGGGGGACGGAGGGACATACGACATCGGCATCCAGGCCCTCTCCGGGGCCGCGGAGCGCAACGCGGACTTCATCTACGTATGTTACAACAACGAGGCCTATTCCAACACCGGGACGCAACGCAGCGGGGCCACTCCCTACGCCGCCTGGACCACCAACACCACCAAAGGGAAGGAGGAATGGCGTAAGGACGTGGCTCAGATCATGATCGCCCACGGCATCCCTTACGTGGCCACCGCCTCCTTGGCCTACCCCACGGACATGTTCCGCAAGTTCGCCAAGGCCAAGGAGGTGAAAGGCACGCGTTACATCGAGATCCAGGCCCCCTGCCCCCCGGGCTGGAAATTCCCCTCCGCCCATACGGTGAAGGTCGCCCGGCTGGCGGTACAGACCGGTATGTGGATGCTCTACGAGCACGAGAACGGCAAGACCACCTACACGGCAGGCACGCAGCGCATCATCCAGGGGCAGGCCAAGCTCCTTCCGGTGGAGGAGTACCTGAAAGCCCAGGGGAGGTTCCGCCACCTCTTCCATCCGGAGAGGGACGAGGAGCGCATCGCCGCCATCCAGAAGCGCATAAGCGGCGTCTTCGAGGCCCTGCAGTTCACCCACAAGATGAAGGAGCATCTCATGGACATAGAGATCTCCCCCCGTTTGTGAAAGGGGTCAGGTCTTGAATTGTGAAAGGGGTCAGGTCTTGAATTGTGATACCCCCAAGGGTATCTGACGAAGGTAAATGGTACACTATACCTCCAGGGGTATCACAATTCAAGACCTGACCCCATATAATCTTTTTGGGCCGGCGTAGCTCAGCAGGTAGAGCAGCTCACTCGTAATGAGCAGGTCAGGAGTTCGAGTCTCCTCGCCGGCTCCAGGAAAAGCGCGGGTCGGAGGCATTGGTTGATGGCCTCCGGCCTTTTTTTTCGAGGTGCTGGTTGCCTCTCCCGTCTCTCGCCACGCCTTTCAAAGGGCAATGCGTTTTCGTCCTTACCTCTCCCACGCGATCCACGACCTCCAGGTCCGGCGCCATCTCAATGCTGGGATCAGTCCTGGGACCTCTAAAGCGCCCTTTGAGGTCCGGGAGAGCGGGTGACCGGGTAAATCCGCCGTGACCGGGGACAGGAGCGCGGCCTGTTCTCCTCCGCAGGCTACCCGCGAGTATTTTCCTGTGCCCGCTTTCCGTTCGCCCCCCGGCAAGCGCCGTTCGCCGCCACTATGCCCGCGCTTAGGGTGTCAATGATTAAAAGAGGCCGCGGAAGCTCGATAATCGTAGCGAGAAACGATTCTCGAACCATATTTCCCGAGAAGGAGGTAGGAAGATGGGAAAGAGGATGAGAGTCCTGGGGATGCTGGGGGCCGCCGCCCTGCTCCTGGTGTTCCTGCTCGTCGCCCCGGCCCAGGCCGCCAACCCGGAGAACGTGAACGTCTCCGCCACTGTGGCCGAGGCCCTGCGCCTGACGGTTAGCAAGAACACCGTTAACTTCGGCGGTTCCCTGCTGCCTGACGGCGGACCCGGCTCGGATGGGGTGTACACCGACACCCTGGGGGCCACGGTGTCCGCCAACCGTCCATGGAGGCTGGAGGTGGACAAGACCGGGGACCTGACGGACGGCACATACACCATCCCTTCCAGCCGCCTGACCTTCACCTCCTCATCCGGCGACTCGAGGGTGACGGCAGTGCAGAGCTCGAACACGGAATTCGGCACCGACGTCATGGTGGCGGAAGGCAACCGGGGAGGGAACATCAACCTCTCGGTGAACTACCGCATCGACATCGAGTGGGAGGACCCCCCGTCCACCTACACCGCCACCCACATCTACACCGTGGTGGGGCGGTAAGGAATTCGCAGACAAAGACGTGGCCGCAAGGAGGGAGGGCCCGGCGCAGGCCGGGCCCTCCGGTCTTCGCGCCCCGCCGGAGTGAGACCTCAGCGGGGAGGCGGGTGGCCGTACCTCAGGGAAACGAGGCCGCTCATCCGATCTCGCCCTTTGCGGGGGAGTTCCAGGGATCAAGGGGGAACGCCCGCCGTGTCTGGGATTGTATTAGGTTATGGCGGCATGTGGAGGATTTGTATCCTCCTTTCGCTTCCACCATAATGTTTCCCGGGAGAAGAGGATGAGCCCCGCTCGGCCCGCTATTGCCGAGAACTTCGCATCCGCGCCTCGAGAATCAGGTGGGGGAAGGCGGCGAACCGAATACCTTGAAGGGGAGGAGGACATGTCAAGGAGAGGACTTCGAAGGAGGCAATTGGTTCTGAGAAGTCGTGAAGCCGTTCGGGCAGCGTGGGGCAGGCCCGCGGCCACGGTGGCCGTGGCGCTCGTACTGTCGCTCCTTGTCCTCGCCTTCCCTATAGAAGCGGAGGAGGCGCGGGCCCAGGATTTCGACCTCACCGTCTCACCGGTGAAGAAGGAGCTCACCGTGCGTCCGGGGGAGAGGGTGGACTTCACCATCACCCTGGTCAACCACACCGACGGGGATTTGAAGCTCCTGGTCTATCCCATGGACTTCTTCATAAGACCGGACAACAGCTATGAGTTCAACGAGCCGGGTTACTACACCTATTCCTGTTCCAAGTGGATAGAGATGCGGCGCGACCGTCTGACCGTCCCGCCGCGCTCCCAGCACGAGGAACCCTTCACCCTTGTGGTGCCCCAGGACGCGGAGCCGGGCGGGCATTACTCGGTGCTCTTCTTCCAGGACGCCTCGGAGCCTCCTCCGGGCATGGGGGTCAAGCCCACCTACCGCATAGGCTCGCTCATCCTGGTCACCGTCCCCGGGGACATCGTGAGGGACGCCGAGATAAAGGCCCTCTCCGTGGAAAGTGACTTCTTCTCTCTCTGGGGTCCGCCCGAGGGGGGTGAGGCGGGGTGGCCGGCGCGGAGCATGAAGTACCACCTGGAGGTGGAGAACAAGGGCAACGTGCACCTCACCCTGCAGGCCCAGCTCACCTACCGCGCCGGGGCGGGCTTCGGCTCCGGGGTGATTGACTTGGGGGAGATCACCATCCTCCCGGGGACGGTGCGCTACTTCGACGGCTACCTCCCTTCCCCTCCCGCCCTGGGGTATTTCCGCGCCGAGGCGGTCATCAAGTATGGGCCGGATATGTACACCTTCGACACCGAGAAGCGCGCCGGGAGCGGGTTCTGGGTGTTGCCCATCCTCTGGATACTGTTCATCCTGCTTATCGGGGTGGGACTCCGTTACCTGATACGCTACCTGCGGGGACGCTTCCGGGTGAGCCTGAAGGTCGCCCGTAAATGACCTTCGGATCCTTGCCGCGGGAGGGGAAACAAGAGTAGAGTAGAGACCCTCCCTACAAGCTTCGGGTTGGAGAAGAAGGGAATAGACCCCACGAAGGCGCGCGCAATCCTCGGTCTCTTGCCCAGACAGCCGGAGGAAAGTCGCGCGGACGCTATTATCCGGAGGGCTTGCATCTCGGCCTACGACATTCTCGGTCGGAGGTGGATCCACATCACCTTTGGAGCAGGATTGGGCGCGCCCCTGGAGTTTGCGCGGTGAGGGCATCGGGTCGGTGCCGGAATCCAGCGGGTTTCCGCCGGGGTCGGGCGGGGCGAGGAGAGCCGCGGCAAGAAAGATGTATCGTGTTTCCCGAGGGCCGAGCGATTGGGGACGTCGTCCGGAAGTTGTTTTGCCGGTCAGCACTCGCCAAACCGCGTTCCCTTGGAGTCGTGGGGTCCGAAGAATTGAGGGAAGGCGTTCCTCCGGTTGTGGAGGTTCATCTCGCGGTCACGGTGAGAAGGAGTCCCTCCTCGTGCCAGGTCATCGTGGTCGGAATGTTGCTCTGCAGGGTCCCGTCCGCGCGCACCCGCAAAGCGGGGGCTATGGAGACCTTCACCGTGACCCCGGGCGCGGCCTCGACCGCCGCGGTGAAGGCCAACAGGGCTATCAATATAGTCACCACCAGGGAAGCGGTGATGAGATATCTTGCCCACTTTTTCCCGCTTGCCATCTTCTTCGGCACCCTCCGAAACACCCGTTCTTCGTCTTCCTGCACTTTATTTGACGGCATGGAGAGGTGTGCCGCATATCGACTGATGGTCGGATAGTCGCCCGCCTGAGGTAGTAACGTAATGCCGGTGCATTTGCCCTGATTGCGCGTGCCGTGTGGTGTTGTGTGGGTTTACGGCCTCTTGTAAATGCGGGCCTTCGTCGGGCGGCCGGCCTCGGCGGAGAGCGGCGAAACCTGCGTCTTCCGCCGGCTGTCGGTGGGGGTGAAAGGCCGGCATTGAGTTCCTCTGCCCGAAGTCCGCCCGGAAGG
Organism: Candidatus Solincola tengchongensis; assembly: GCF_015711935.1. Taxonomy (NCBI): domain Bacteria; kingdom Bacillati; phylum Actinomycetota; class Candidatus Geothermincolia; order Candidatus Geothermincolales; family Candidatus Geothermincolaceae; genus Candidatus Solincola; species Candidatus Solincola tengchongensis. Next base: position 36,124 of record NZ_JACVJJ010000080.1, on the reverse strand, counting down.
ACGCTCTTCGCCGGCGGGTACCGTGATTCGGTATGTCAACCCGGGGAGCCCGTCAGCGGTGGACCCTGCCCCGCCCCCCGCATCTGGAGCAGGTCTCGGTCCGCTTCAGGGTCCCCGTCCCTCCGCACGTGCTGCACGGCACGCTGGAGCCCCCTCACGTGTAACACACGCCGGAGCCGCCGCATTCCGGGCAGGTCTCGGAGACGGTCACCGTGCCCTTTCCCCCACATACGGGGCAGGTCACGTAGGCCGACCCCAGGCTCACGGTGAGTGTAACCACGGACCCCTTAACAAGGGATGTGCCGGGCGGCGGGTCCGAGGCGCAGACCAGCCCGACGGGGACGGACTCGTTGTAGGCCTGCTGCATGTTGGGCTGCAGCCCGAGATTCTTGAGGAGGGCAACAGCCTCTCCCTCCGGCTTTCCTCTCAGGTCGGGAAGGGAGACCGGCTCCGGACCCCTGCTGACCACCAGGTCAACCGCAGTCCCCGGCTCCACCGTTTCCCCTTCCGGAGGCAGGGTGCGGATGACCAGGCCCGGGGGCACGGTCTCCGAATATTCCTCCGAGAGGGAGCCGACTGCCAGTTCCTCTTCCAGCAGCGCTCCCCTGGCGTCCTCGACGCCCATGCCGCCGAGCGCGGGCACCGTGGCTTTGGCCGGCTCCGGCGCCGACCTCCCGCATCCGCAGACGGGCACGGTCAGGAACAGGAAGAACGGCAGGACAACAAGGGCCCACTTCCGGCTCCTATATCCCTCCATGTCCGTCACCCCCTCCAGTCTCCATTTTCCCCACTTACGAGGAAAAAGATTCCCTCCTCCTAGTCTCGGTATCCGCTGATATCCTCGGCACCGCCCCGGCGGGGAGGGTGGCTCGGATTTCCCGCGCCGCCGCGCCCGGAAGCGCCGGATGGAGCTCGTCCCTCTCGGTCCTCTCGACATCTGGCTAATTTTAGGGCGCGTTCCCCGACGAAGGTGGCGTGAGTGAGGGGGTGGCCATACGCTATCCCCTCCGGCGGACAGAGGTACGCGGCAGCGGCCGCGGAGATGTCGGAGAGGTGATGTGACCCTCGCGCCCTCGCCATGACCGCTACCCGGGCGAGCCCTGTACAGAGGGTTTGGGCCGGAGAAGGAGCAGGTTTGAGGAAATCCCCATAAGAGAGGGGCCTGCCCGATACCCCGGTGGAGGCCGAGGGGGTCGAAGGAAAGCTCCATCTGTTAGACTTCTTATGAGCGGGGCCGAAAAAGGAGAATTGAGCGGGGGTCGGCTGGGAACCTCGAACCTTCGCCCGGCAGGAAAGCGACCATGCAGATATCGGCGGACCCGTGGAGTCGTGGGCACCGTGATTAAGAGAGGGGTGATGCGCGGGTGCGTCCCGTCCTTTTTCACATCGGTTCCTACCCCGTATATTCCTACGGGGCCTTCCTCTTCCTCGCTTTCCTGGCCGGGGTCATGGTAGCCGGGCGGGAGCTGGGGCGCCGGGGAGAGGACGCCTCGGCCATCTATCCGGTGGGGGCGGTGGCCGCATTCAGCGGGGTCTTGGGGGCGCGCCTCTTCTACGTCCTCGGGCACTGGGGGGAGTTCTCCGGGGACTGGTCATCCATCTTCGATCTCAACATGCGGGGCCTGGTCTTCTACGGGGGCCTAGCCCTCGCCCTCCCGGCTTGCGTGCTCATTGTGAGGAGAATGGGGCTCGCGGCGGGAAAGGTGGCCGATGCTGTTGGTCTCACCCTCCCTCTGTCCCTGGCCGTGGCCCGAGTGGGGTGTTTCCTCAACGGCTGCTGCGGGGGGAAGCCATCCGGCCTCCCTTGGGCGGTGACTTTCCCTGGCACCTCCACAGCGGTGCACCCTACGCAGCTCTATGAGCTCCTCCTGGACTTGGCCTTCTTCTTCCTGCTTCTGCGCTGGAGGAAGAGGGTGGTCAGGGATTGGGACCTGTTCCTTCTTGCCGTGGGCGGATACGGCGCCATACGTCTCTTCAACGAGTTCTTCCGCTACCACTCTCGGAGCTCTGCAGGCGTTTTTTTCCAGGCCGTCAGCGCTACGGTCATGGTTCTCTCCCTGGCCACGGTCTGGTACCGCGAGAGAAGAACGGGTGGGAGCCAGGCGGTGGGCGGGTTCCCACCGGACGCACGGCGGGCAGAGGCGGGAATGGCGGGAGGCACGGGCGTGCCACAGGACGAGGACCCCGGTTGAGGCGCAGCGGGAAAGGTTTCGTCCTCGCACGAGAAGTGTGCTGAGCGCCGGGGTCGGCGCGCGGAAGGAGACGGGAGCAGGAAGACAGGGGAGGGGCATGATCTCGTGAGGTGGGAGGGGAGGAGACGGCGATGCGGGAGAGAGTCAGGGAAGAGGAATGCCTTTTTCGTGAGGAACAGCGCTTCCACCAGTGGTGGGTCTACGCGGTGGTCCTGGGGACGGCGGGGTTCGCCTGGTACGCCTTCTTCCAGCAGCTCGTGCTGCGCAGGCCCCTGGGCAGCAAACCGGCCCCCGACTGGCTGGTGGCCCTGACCTGGATTCTCATGGGCATCGGTTTCCCGTGGCTCTTCCTCTCCTCCCGCCTGGTGGTGGAGGTGCGGGGGGACGGCCTGCACTACCGTTACCATCCCTTCCACCGGCGCTGGCACCGCCTGGGCCGGGAGGAGATAGCCGAGGTGGAGGCCAGGACCTACCGCCCGGTCATGGAATATGGAGGATGGGGGATACGCTGGGGATGGAGGGGCGGGAAAGCCTACAACGTTTCCGGGAACCGCGGCGTGCAGCTCGTGCTCCGCGACGGGAGGAAGGTCCTCTTCGGATCCCGCCGGCCGGAGGAGCTAGAATCGGCCCTCCGAAAGCTCCTGTGAACCGTACCCCGGAGAGGAGGCCTGCCACTTCCCTTTCTTGGGAACGCCATGCCGCGCTCCTTCCCCACCGCTCCATGGGGTTGGTTCCTTTGACGCGTCCCTGAGGTTCGGGCTTGCCCGCGCGGAGCGGCCCCGGTCAGAGGCCGTAGGAGCGGGCGATGATCTCCCGCATTATCTGGTCGGTGCCCCCTCCGATGGGTCCCAGGCGCATGTCGCGGTAGGCCCGCGCCAGCGGGTACTCCTCTGTGTAGCCGTAACCGCCGTGGATCTGCAGGGCCCGGTCCGCCACCCGGCAGGCCATGTCGCAGGCGTAGAGCTTGGCCATGGCCACTTCCCTCACCGGCTCCTTGCCCTCCACGTAGAGCTTGAGGACGTGATAGGTGAAGGCCCTTCCCAGCTCGATCTCCGTGGCCATGTCCGCCAGCATGTGGGAGATGGCCTGGAATTTCCCTATTGGCCTCCCGAAGGCCTGCCTCTCCTTGGCATACTGTAGGGCGATGTCGAAGAGCAGCTGGGCTCCGGCCACCGCCCCCAGGGCCATGATCAGGCGCTCCCAGACGAAGTTTGCCATTATCTGGTAGAAGCCCCGGTTCTCCTCACCCAGCAGGGCGTCGGCGGGGACCCGGACGTCGATGAAGGAGAGCTCCCCGGTGTCCGAGGCCTTCCAGCCCAGTTTCTTTATCTTCTTCGAGGTCTCGAATCCCGGGGTGCCGCGGTCCACGATGAACTGGGAGATTCCGGCGTACCCCTTGTCCCGGTCCGTCTTGGCGGCCACCACCACCCAGTCGCAACGCACCCCGTTGGTTATGAAGGTCTTGGAGCCGTTGATTATCCAGTCCGAGCCGTCGCGCACGGCGTAAGTGCGGATGCCTGCCACGTCCGAGCCGGCCTCCGGTTCGGTGATACCCAGGGCGCCGATGCTCTCCCCTTTTATGCCGGGGACGAGGTATTTCTCCTTCTGTTCCTCGGTCCCGAAGCGGTTTATCTGGGGCATGGCGATGCCGATGTGAGCACCCAGCCCGGCGGCCACGCCCGCCGAGCCGCAACGGGTTATCTCCTCGTGGAAGACGGCCTCCGCGAGGCGGTCATCGTCCCCCCCGTATCTCTCGGGATAGGACATGCCCAAAAAACCCAGCTCCCCCATGCGCGTGAACACCCAGCGGGGGAACTCCTCCGCCTCCTCCCACTCGTCGGCGTGGGGGGCGAGCTCCTTCTCCACGAACTCCCGGAGATTGCGGCGGAAATCCTCGTGAACGGGTTGGAATATGTCGTAGCTCATCCTGCCCTCCCTCTGATCGCTGCACCGGTGGTAAGGTGCTTTTCAGCCGGTCGAACCAGGAAGATTATAACACCGGCGGTTTGCCCCCTGAATCCGGCACATGGGCCCGGCCGGTTTCAGGCGGGAGGTGTCGCCTCCGGTCTCGGAGGCGCTCGCGGCACGGCGTGAGGGCCCCCACCTTGCTTTGTCCGCCGGGGAGGCAGGAAAAGGGTGGATCCCAGGGCGGTGGTTGCGACAGGGACTGATATGACTCCCTTGGTGTGAGGCGGGGCCTATGAGCGCTCCCTTTCCGGGCCATGGGGTCGCCAAAGCTCCTCCTCTCCTTGTAGCCCGCGGACGGGGGAGTCAAGTTATGAAGTAACGGGCCGCCTTTTCCGATAAGCATAGGGTAGGCCGGCGGGGGTGCCCTCGGGCCGGGCGGCCGTTTCCGCTACCCGGCGCAGGCGTAGCGGATGCCCTTTTCGGTCGGAGAGCGGGAGAGGGAGGGCTACCGGAAGCCCTGCCGGACATCGCCTCCACGGAGGGCGGATGTGAGCGGATGGTTTGTCAGAAAGGGCCTCAGGGATTAGACTAGAGGGGAAAACGTTGCGGGAGGGCGAGATGGCTTACCGGGTTCTGGTGGTAGACGACGATCCGATGGTGACCCGCCTGGTGCGCATCAACCTGGAGCTTGAGAACTTCGAGGTCGAGGAAGCCTGGGACGGGAAGACGGCCATGCGCATGATGCGCGAGAACCGCCCCGACCTGCTGGTCCTGGACATCATGATGCCCCAGATGGACGGGTGGGAGATCCTCAAGCTGGTCCGGGAGGACGAGCAGTTGCGGGACCTTCCCGTGGTGGTGCTCACCGCCAAGGTCCAGGAGGAAGACATCGCCCGGGGATGGCGCATGGGCGCGGATGGTTACATCGTCAAGCCCTTCAACCCGGTCATCCTGGCCGATGCCCTGCGGAAGGTCCTGGAGGCCTCACCGGAGGAGAGGCTCGCCCTGCGCAACGAGGAGATAGAGCGCTACAAGGATTACGTCTGAGCCGGTCCCAATGCCCCAACGGCGCTGCCTCAGCTAAATCTCATCCCATCGCTTACCATGTCGGCGAACCTGCCAAATTCTCCCATGGAGGACAGCAAGGATCGGTAGCTTGCGGAATCAGCGTCTTCAATATGGTTGCGTTGAAGGTTAAACGCAGAGCTTGGGCAGGTATTCCAATTCAGCGGGAGCGGTGAGTTTATGCTCAATATGGAATTTTATGGCGATTCCAGACCGTTATTTCAAAATTTAGTGGAAGGAAAACTTTGCTATATCCGCGGCATCCTTCGAAGGTGGCGCTCGCCGTTGCCATATCGCGGAGAATGCCGGGAACCTCCTCGGCCGCACTTCGCGACGCGGGTGCGGGACGGCTTCGCCTCGTGCCTCCACCTGACCGGCGTCGCTGCCCGGGATGGAGGGAAGCGGAACCGCGTGGCCGCACTTGCCTGCCACGCCTTGAGGCACGACACCCCTTGAGACACGAGGAGGCCAACCTCGACACACCCTCCGGCGGTCGCTGTTCGAGGGATTCCTGAGCCCAGATCTCGAAAACCTCTCCGCAGGCCATACCTCAAGAAGCACAAAAACTCCCGGCGCCGTGGCTCTTATCCCCGCCGGCTCAATAGGATCCGGCTCCCGCCGATGCGCCCCCCGCATAGGCCACCGCCTCAAGGAATCAGGAAACTCCCGGCCGTGGCTCATAAAATATGGATAATAATGGTGTGATGTGGGCATCATTCATGGTAGGCGGGCTTCCCTCCGCCGGACTGGCGTGCCGGGGCGTGGGAGGCGATCGCTTGCGGCCGGGTTTTCCGGGGCCTCGCGTCCTCCCGGCGGAGGCCGTGGGAGGAGAGGGAGAGACGAGGGAGCGATTCCTGGAAGCCGATGGATACCGGAAAATCCCGGCGGATGAGCGGATGGAAGCCTGGAGGTCCGGATAGAAAGGGAGGTGGAGATGTCCAGGGTGGTGGTGCTCTCGCCCCTGCCGGAGGAGGCGGTCAGGGGGATGCTGTCCGGGGTCCTGGAAGGTCGCGAGGTCACGGTGGAGGTCTACCAGGGGGATCCGGGCCCCGGCCTGGAGGAGGCGGTGCGAGGGGCGGACGTGATAATCGGCGATTTCACCTTCCGCCTGCCCATAGACGCCCGGGTGGCGGAGGCGGCGCGGGGCTGCCGGCTCATCCAGCAGCCCAGCATCGGTTACCAGCACATAGACCTGGAAGCCACGCGTGAGGCGGGGATACCGGTGGCCAACGTGGGGGCGGCCAACGCCGTGGGGGTGGCGGAGCACGCCGTGATGTTCATGCTCTGCCTGCTCAAGAAGGCCCTTTACTTCCATAACAAGACCGCCGCGGGGGAGTGGGGGCAGCAGGACATCTTCACCCTGGGGCTTTACGAGCTGCAGGGCAAGACGGTGGGCATCGTGGGGATGGGCAACATCGGAAGGGAGGTGGCGGTGCGCCTGCGGCCCTTCGGCTGCCGAGTCCTCTATTACGACCTGGTTCGCCTCCCGGCGGAGAAAGAGGAGGAACTGGGGGCGGAGTACGCGGAGCTTGAGGAGCTCCTGCGCGCCTCGGACATCGTCACCCTCCACGTTCCCCTGACCCCGGAGACCCGTCACCTCATCGACCGGGAGAGGCTGGGCTTGATGAAACCCGACGCCTACCTCCTGAACCTGGCACGGGGGGAGGTGGTGGACGAGGAGGCCCTGGCCGAGACCCTGCAGGAAGGGAGGATAGCCGGCGCGGGCCTGGACGTCTTCGCCCGGGAGCCGGTGGAACCCGACAACCCGCTTCTCAAGTCCGACCGGGTCATCCTCTCCCCCCACGTGGCGGGAGGCACCAACGAGAGCCGGGTGCGCATGCTCCAGGTGACCATAGACAACGTCATGCGGGTGCTCTCGGGAGAGAAACCCCGCTTCGTGGTCAACGGCGTGGAGTGAGCACAGGGGGTGTGCGATGATTTCGCGTTGCAGTAAGCGGGGTGGACTTCCCGGTGGAAGATACGGGGTCTGGCCATCGCCGGCCCGGGGCGGGAGAAGGAGGAGCGGCCCATGAACTGCGCGCAGATGCTCATCGAGGGCCTGAAGGTCATGGGGGTCCGCCGCATCTACGGTATCATCGGCACCTCAAACTTCGCCTTCGTCAACGCCCTCTACGATCACCGGGAGGACATCCGTTACATCTCCTGCCGCCATGAACAGGTGGCGGCGAGCATGGCCGACGCCGAGGGACGGCTGACGGGAATCCCCGGGGTGGCGCTCACCCACTCCGGCCCCGGCACCCTGAACGCCCTCATCTCCGTGGCCAATGCCTATAAGGACGGGAGCCCCATGATCCTCTTCAGCGGGGCGGTGAAGAGGAAGCTACGTGGCAGCGACGGCATGCTGGAAGCCAACCACATGGAAATATTTTCCTCTTTATGCCGGGGGGTCTTCCGGGTGGAGGAGGCGGACCATACCGCCGCCGTGCTCTCGCAGGCCTATACCCTGGCCGTCTCGGGGGGAAGGGGCCCGGTGCTCATAGAGGTCCCCGAGGACGTGTGGGAGGAGGAGGTGAAGGTGGAGGCGCCCCGCTTCCGCTTCGCCGCCGAACACCGCCCCCCACTGCACGTGGAGGACGTCTGGAAGGCTCTGGAAAAGGTGAAGGAGGCCAAAAGACCCCTCATCCTCTCCGGGGGAGGAGTGGCCTACTCGGGAGCCTCGGAGCTCCTGGTGCGACTGGCGGAGACCCTCCGCGTCCCCGTGGCCACCACCGGGAACGGGCGGGGCACCATCCCCGAGGACCACCCCCTGTGCCTGGGGAGGGCCGGGTTCGGAGGAGGGAACACGGTGGCCGACGCCGCCCTATCGGAGGCGGACGTCATCCTGGGGGTGGGTTGCATCATCTCCGACCTCACCTCCTACGAGTACACCCTCCCCATCCCCGGGGAGCTGGTGCTGGTGAACATCGACATGGAGGCCATGCTCAACTGCCGGAGGCGGCCCCAGTTGCCCATCGAGGCCGACGCGCGCGATTTCCTCCTCGAGGCCGTGGACGCGGTGAAGGATTATCGGCCGCCGGACCGCAGGGAGTGGTGGGAATTCCTGGAAGGAAAACGCACGGAGTGGAGGGCGCTGGTGGAACAGGCCCGGAACTCGGACCGGGAGCCGCTTTCCGGAGCCAGGGTGATCCACGAACTGGTCCACCTCCTGCCGCGAGAGAGGATAATCACCGTGGGAGCGGGCACTCACCTCCTCTATCCCATGGCCTTCCTTCCCTGCCTGGAGCCCCTGACCTACCTCTCGGCGGTGAACTTCGGGGCCATGGGCTTCGGCTTCCCCGCCGCCCTAGCCGCCAAGCTGGTGCGCCCGGAACGGGAGGTGGTGGCCATCCTGGGGGACGGGGACTTCATGATGACCCTGCAGGACCTGGAGACCGCCTGCCGGGAGGGGATAAAGGTCCTGGTACTGGTGATGAACGACCACATGTACCGGGTCCTGAACATCCGGCAGAGGGTGCAGTGCCAGGGGAGGATACTGGGCACCTGCCACGGCAACCCGGACTTCGCCGCCCTGGCCCGCTCCTTCGGAGCGGCGGGGTGGAGGCTGGAGAAGGTGGCGGACATCCGCCCGGTCCTGAGCGAGGCGCTGGCCGCGGAAGGGCCGGCGGTGGTGGACGTGGTCATCGACCCGGAGGACTTGCCCCCCTTCAACCTCGAGGCCTCCCTGCGCATGAGCATGGGATAAGCTTTCGGAAGGACGCGGGGACAGGCCGCAGGGGCTTGGGCGCTGGCATTGGCGGTCTTCGCCTCCCTGCGCCCAGGAGCGGGATTCGGCCGGGGCGAGATGGGAGTTACCGGAAGTCGCAATGATGGTGCGGCTCCTCGCGTGACATGGGTTGAGCGGTGGAAGGAGCGGATGAATGGACGTCGTAGGGATGAAGGCCTACCGGGGGGAGTTCGAGGTGAGCACCGGGACGCGGGCTCAGCTCGTCGACATCACCTCGAGGGTGCGGGAAGTTGTGCGCGGCTCCGGGGTTCGGGAAGGGATATGCCAGGTCTACATCCCCCACACCACGGCCGGGGTGACGGTCAACGAGGCCGCCGACCCGGACGTGGCCGCGGACATCATCGAGCACCTGGAGAGGCTGGTGCCCCGGGGCAGGTACCGCCACCGGGAGGGAAACGCCGACGCCCACATCAAGGCCAGCCTGGTGGGCTTCTCCGCCGCCCTGCCCGTCTTCGGAGGGGACTTGGCCCTGGGCACCTGGCAGGGGGTGTTCCTGTGCGAGTTCGACGGGCCGCGGCGGCGCAGGGTGTGGGTGACCGTGCTGGGATCGGGTTGAGCCGGAAAGGAGGCGGGAGGTGGATACCGGGGAGGCGCGCCTGGAGGGACTGATCACCTTCACCAGCGATTTCGGGACCTCGGAGGAATGGGTGGGGGTGGTGAAAGGGGTCATCCTCTCCATCAACCCCAGGGCGGTGGTCGTGGACCTCAGCCACGAGATACCGCCCTTCGACATCGGGAAGGGGGCCCTGGTGCTCGCCGCCGCCCTTCCCCATCTCCCCGTGGGGGTGCACCTGGCGGTGGTGGACCCCGGCGTGGGTACGCGGCGCCTGGCCGTGGCCCTGCAGTGCCGAAGGGGCGATTTTCTGGTGGGTCCGGACAACGGGTTGCTCCTTCCTGCAGCGGAAAGGCTGGGGGGCGTGACCCGCGCCTTCTTCCTGGAGAACAGCGACTTCTTCCGCCGTCCCGTCCACCCCACCTTCCACGCCCGCGACATCTTCGCCCCGGTGGCCGCCCACCTCTCCCTCGGTGTGGACCCATCGGAGATGGGGATGCCCATGGACGCAGAGGACCTGGCCCCCGCTCCCTGGGGGAGGGCGAAAGAGGGCGAGGGCGCCGTTTACGCCACGGTCATAGACGTGGACCGTTTCGGCTCCCTGCGCCTCAACGCTTACCCGGAGCAGGTGGAGGGACTGGGCCACCGGCGGGGTGACCGCGTCATAGTGGGGCTGGGAGAGGGAGAGATGGAGTTCGTCCTGGCCTCCACCTTCGGGGAGGTAGAGGCGGGATCCCCACTACTCTTCGAGGACTCATCGGGGGTGATGGCCCTAGGGGTGAGCGGGGGGAGCCTATCCGCCCGGACGGGTTCGCGTCCCGGGGACACGGTGATAATCTACGGACCAGCAGCCCGGTGATTGCCGGCGTGGGCCGGGTTGAGCTGGAGCCGCAAGTCGAAGTAGTGATGATCCGCGCACCGCTCCCCGGCAATTTCCGGGGCGGGAGGTGGCAGGTTTGAGGTTCGATGCGCCGGATCATGCCCGGGGATGACCGCTGGAGACCGTGGCAGGAGGGTGACCGGTTTCAGGAGCCCGGAGCATGCGAGAGGTCCTGGCCGGGAAACGCGAGGCGGGAAGGGAGGGCCCGAAGGTGTCGACCATCCGGGCGCTCGTCCCCGGCACGGCGCGAAGGTGGTCGAGGGAAACGTTCGAGCTTGAAGGAGGAGAGATGCCGGAGGAATGCCGAAATCACCGCGCCAATCTGGAGATGTGCAACTGCACCTACGAACCCTGCTCCCGCAAGGGTTACTGCTGCGAGTGCCTCCATTACCACCGCCGCAACGGGGAGCTCCCCGCCTGTTTCTTCCCTCCCGAGGTGGAGAGGACCTACGACCGCTCCGTGAGCCGCTTCCTGAAGAGCCGTTGAGTCGCGGTCTCGGCCTCGCCCGGAAGGGGCCTCCGGACCTGGTCGGGGGATGGGGGAAGAGCGGGCGATCGGCGGGGGCAGGCGCAGGTCCCCGGCCCCCGCCCGCCGCTACCGGGGAGCCCGGTGCAGGGCCTCGAATAGCCGGCGATCTCCGGGAACCCGTAGGGACACCGGGATCGAAGGCCTTCAAAAGGGTCGAAACCGCCATCATCGGTGTGCCGGCTCTCTCTTGGGGCGCCAGGACTCGGCTTCCTCATCTCCTTAGACGATCCCCGCAATGGGATGCGGACTCAAATTCCGCGGGCGGGGATGGAAGGACCATCGTTCGCGTGAACGACCGCATATCGCCTTCTCCCCGCCGGCAAGGGCAGCGACACCCTGGGAATCCTCGAATTCCGATAAACCCTCGGCCCGTCTTTGCCGATATTGGGGCGCCAGGACTCGGCTTCCTCATCTCCTTAGACGATCCCCGCAATGGGATGCGGACTCAAATTCCGCGGGCGGGGATGGAAGGACCATCGTTCGCGTGAACGACCGCATATCGCCTTCTCCCCGCCGGCAAGGGCAGCGACACCCTGGGAATCCTCGAATTCCGATAAACCCTCGGCCCGTCTTTGCCGATAAAAAGCAAAGGATGCGAAAGGAGGGGAGAGGATGGATCAGGCCGCCGCCTAGACAGACGGCGGCCTTCGTGTTTTCCGTGGGGCTGCCCGGCCGTGGCCTTGAACCCGTAACGGGCCTTGTCATACCCGTGAGCGTCATGGACGCGAGTGGGCCTCGGTCGGGCGTGGGCGAGGTTGAAGGGAGGGATGCGGATGGGATGAAAGGAACCCGTGTTGCCTACCTTTCAGGGTCAGATGGCTATGGATGGGGAGACGAGGGAGGGGATGTCTATGAGAGGGCGCTATGGGGCGGGAAAGTTTATCATGGCGACTTCATCGATACTTCTTTTCATCTTACTGGCTGGCGCCTTTCACGTGGCGGCGGGGGATTTTAATGCCGCCTGCGGGAGCAGCGGTTGGTATTTCGCCGAGGGTTTCACCGGCGGAGACTTCGACACCTGGATCCTCATCCAGAACCCCAACCAGGTGGACACCGTGGCTACCCTGCGTTTCCTCACCCCTGAGGGAGAGCTCGAGCCCCTGGAGGTGCCCCTGCGGGGGGAGACCCGGACCACCGTGTATCTAAACGCCCTTCCGGAGCTCGGGGACCGGGAGGTGGCCACGGAGGTCAAGGTGGAGGGAAGCGGCATCGTGGCCGAGCGGGCCATGTACTTCAGCTACGGAGGGCAGCGCGCCGGAGGGCATTGCTCCATCGGAGCCAGCCACCCCTCGTGCACCTGGTATCTCCCGGAGGGCTACACGGGAGGCAGCTTCGACACCTACGTGCTGCTCATGAACCCGGGGGAGGAGGACGCCAGGGGCGCATGGCTCAAGCTGATGAAGCCCGCCGACGGCCGCTACTACCCTTTCAAGGTGGACGTGCCTGCCGGCAGGAGGGTAACCGTCAAGCTGGACGACCTGGTGTGGACGGAGGGCTCGGAGAATTACATCTCCGCCACCTACGAACCGCCGCCGGCCACCGATCCCGAGCAGGTCAGGTTCGACGACACCTCGGTGTCCACTTGGATACTCTCCGATAAGCCGCTGGTGGCGGAGCGGGCCATGTACTTCGACTACTACGGGAAGGCCGGCGGCTCCTCCTCCATAGGGGCCACCGGCACGGCGCCGGTCTGGTATCTGCCGGAGGGATATACGGGAGGAGACTTCGACACCTGGGTGATGTCCATGAACCCCAACCCCTCTCCCGTGGACATCACCTACACCTTCTTCTCCAACAGCCCGGGATTCACTCCCGTGAGCGTGACCCATGAAGGGGTGCCCGCCTACTCGCGGGACACCATTTTCGTGGACCAAGTGCCCGGGCTGGAGGGTTCCGACGTCTCCACCATGGTCACGGCCTGTCCGTCCGGTGGCGGGACCGAGGCGGCCTGCACCGGGAGCGAGGCCTGTATAGTCGCCGAGCGCTCGGTGTACTTCCGTTACGGGACGGCCAGCGACGGGGCGACGTCCGTCGGAACACCGTGCCTGTTCGACGAGTGGGCCCTGGCCGAGGGTTATACGGGGGGAGGGTTCGACACCTACGTCCTGGTCATGAACCCAAATGACCACTGGGTGAAGATCACCGCCACCTACATGACCCCGGAGGGGACCAAGGTGGTCAAGGAGTACCCGTGCCCACCCCGTTTCCGTTACACCATCAAGGTGGACGACCAGGATCCCGCCCTGGCCTCCACCGACGTGTCCACGCGCATATTCGCCGAGTACATGGAGGAACCGGGAGCGGAAGCGGCGGTCTACGGGAAGAGCTGTTCCGCGGGAGTGGCCGTGGAGCGGGCCATGTACTTCGTCTACCGCAGCCCCGAGACGGGCAAGGTGATGTCCGGGGGCACCTGCTCCATAGGCTTCGGGGAGTGATACCGCGAGGGCGGAAGACGGCCAGTCCATCCCCGTCCCACTTTGACGCCTATGGAACGGCGGGCGGAAAGCGAGAAAGGGAGGGGTGAGCGGAAGGCCGGCGATAGCCGGCCTTCCCCTTTCCCGCCCCGTGAATCTCAAGCCGTAATATAATAATCCGGACCCATCAGGCGCGAGGCGGCATGGGTCCTTCCTCCCGCCTGGAGGCGAGGGCAGCGCCGGCCCGGCCCTTCGCGCGGGGCCCATGCGGCAGGAACGGAGCAAGGTTCGTGAGACACCCGAGGAGCCAAGGAGGGAAGATGGAGGAGGTCTACATCGTCAGCGGTTGCCGCACCCCCATCGGACGTTTCGGGGGTAGCCTCAAGGACGTCATGCCCGCGGAGCTGGTGCGTCTGGTCATCCAGGAGGCTTTGCGACGAGCCGATATCCGCCCCGACCAGGTGGACGAGGTCATCTTCGGGCAGGTGGCGGTGCGTTACGACGAGCTGTGTATGCCCGCGCGCATGGGCTCGTTGAAGGCGGGGATACCTTACACCGTGCCCTGCAACATGGTGGGAAGGGCATGCGGGTCGGGGATGCAGGCGGTGGTGGACGCCGCCCGGGCCATCAAGATGGGGGATTCGGGGGTCGTGGTGGCCGGGGGGGTGGAGAGCATGAGCAACATTCCCTTCTACAACGACGACCTGCGCTGGGGAAGGCGCATGCGCAACAGCGTGATGAAGGACGGCCTCACGGACATCCTCACCGACCCCTACAACGGGTTGATCATGGGCCTCACGGCGGAGAACGTGGCCGAGCGATACGGGATCTCGAGGGAGGAGCAGGACGCCTACGCCCTGGAGAGCCAGCGCCGCGCCGCGGCGGCCATCTCCGCCGGGAAGTTCAAGGAGGAGATCGTTCCCGTGGAGGTCCAGACGCGCAAGGGGACGGTGGTCTTCGACACCGATGAGCACCCTCTTCCGGACACCACCCTGGAGAAGCTGGCCGCCCTCAAGCCGGCCTTCAAAGAGGGAGGGACGGTGACCGCGGGCAACGCCTCGGGGATAAACGACGGGGCCGCCGCACTGGTGGTCATGTCCGGGGAGAAGGCCCAGGAGCTGGGCGTGAAGCCCCTGGCCCGCGTGGTCTCCTGGTCCTATGTGGGCGTGGACCCGGACATCATGGGGGTGGGCCCCATCTACGCCATCCCCAAGGCCTTGGAGAAGGCGGGCCTGAGGCTCGAGGACATCGACGTCATCGAGCTCAACGAGGCCTTCGCCGCTCAGGCCGTGGCCTGCATCCGGGAGCTGGGCCTGGACATGGAGAAGACCAACATCTACGGCAGCGGTATCGCCCTGGGGCATCCCGTGGGGTCTACGGGAGCGCGCATCCTGGTGACCCTGATGACCGCCCTCAAGGAGAGGGGCGGGAGGTACGGCCTGGGTTCCCTCTGTTGCGGCGGCGGCCAGGGCATCGCCATGATCATCGAGAGGGTTTGAGTCCTGCGCTCCCCCTCCGTCGCCGGAGGTGCAACAAAGGAGGAGCCGGCGTACTTTTCCGGATCCGTTGGTGCTGAGGCCCGGCCATACCCGCCAAAGCCAGAGGCTACGCCGGGGTCCGACAGGGCGGTTCCGGTGAACGATCACGGCGTCGCGTCCTTGCGCAGGGTAGTACACCCCCGTGTGTTTGGCGAGGGGGCACCTCGGGTCGGGCGACGGTCTCGGGATGTCCGGCCTGAGGCGGCACCGTTTTCCCCCCAGATTGCAAGCGTCAGGGACGGAGATGGCGGAGGCCGGTCGGGTCTCGTTCTCGTCGCAAGAACCAGTTCCGGCCGGCGGGGCGGCGCGGCGGGAGCGGCGCGCGTTCGTTCTCCCTCGCCCGGACGGAATGGGAAGATTTACTCGCCATGGCTTTGAGGTTAGAATTGACGCATCGGCGGACCACGGTGGCGTTTTCCGGACATGGACGTTCTTAAGAACAGGAACCTCAGCGTCAAATTCCAGATCCTGGTGGAGATAGCACTGCGCCAGCCCAACGTGCAGCAGAAGGACATCGCCGAGAGGCTCGACCTCACCAACCAGGCCATATCCGAATATTTCCAGGAACTGAAGGAGAACGGCTGGATAGAGCAGTACGGGCGCTCCAAGTACCGGGTGACCAGGGAAGGCGTGGCCTGGATGCTCTCCGCCTATCGGGACCTGGTCTCCTATCTGGATAGGGTTGGGGAGGCCATAACCGGGATCTCAGTCTGCGCGGCCATAGCCGAGAGCGCCATCCGAAAGGGTCAGGAGGTGGCGCTGTTCATGGAAGGGGGCCTCCTCATGGCCACCACCAGGCCTCTGGGGGCGGTGAGGGCCGTCGCCGCCACCTCCGCGAAGAAGGGGGAGGACGTGGGGGTCACCGAGATCCGGGGGATCATACCCCTGCGCAAGGGGCGGGTCCGCGTCTTCAGCGTGCCCACGGTGGAAAAAGGAGGTTCGCGCGCCGCCGACATTGAGCTCCTGCGATCGGAACTGAACGGGAAGGCCCTCCTGGGCTGCATAGGGCTGGAGGCCCTGGCCCTCCTGAGGAAGATCAGGAGAAACCCGCATTATTTCTACGGGGTTCGGGAGGCGGTGGTGGAGGCGGCCAACTCGGGGATGGATTTCCGGGTGGTGGTATCGGAGGATTACCTGTCCTCCCTCCTGGCCAGGCTGGAGGAGGAGGATATCGGCTACGAGCTGACTGACCTCGCCCGGTCGGTAGAGGGATGAGCAACCACGTTCCCTAAGGGTCGGAAGAAGTATGCCGGGAGCTGCGGCTCTTGCCGGCGCTGTGAAAGGACCGGGCGAGTGGATATCCACCCTGCTTCGACGTGCGTTCTCACTTTTCTCCGACCGCCTCTCTTCCGTTACGAGAGCGGTGGGGGATCCTTTTCCCCTCACGGCATTGCGCCGCCGCCAGGGGCGAATCGCCTCGTTCCCTCTTGGAAGAAAGCCTTTTCGGGTGCGGCTGGCTCGAGGTCGTAAATGAGGCCGGGGAGCTGCATCCGGAGAATAAGGTTCCCGTCCTTTCCGTGGCCGGGGATTTCACATCATACGCGCCGGTCTTGCCCCTGGAGGCTTTGGCCTTGCAGGCCAGGGCCGGCCCCTGTCAGGCGTCACCGAGACCTGCCTTCGTACCGCGAAGGCTTTCCGCGGCACGGCTTCTCCCGGGTCCGCACGCCCTCGAGGGTTTAATTAATCCCCGGAAGCGCGCCGGGCGCGGGAAGGGAGACGTCATGTTGTCGCGTATCGGAGCCGTGGGTTGGGCAAGGGCGACCCTCTGGAGTCCGGAAAGGGATTGGGAGGCTGTGTTCGCTTCGGCGGTAGACCCACGGTCCCTAGCATGACCTGCTCTTCTGGAAGATGATTCCATATATGAGGGTTCCCGGCACTATCTGGAAGTTTCGATTGCTGTGACCTCCCCGGCGGGCGCGTCGCGGGATGGATCGGGACCCTGCTCCTTCTCGACTACTTCGCGATCGGGCGGCCGTATTGGTTGACAAATTAGAAAAACAAATTAATTTAATTATAATCCATTTTATTTGCTTAAATATCTGGAGACCAGCGGAACTCGGATATGGAGAAGTCCGGCGTCATCCTCCTCGCCCACGGCAGTAGGGAGGACGAAAGTACGACTCGGTGGATGGAGGAACTGCTGCGTAGAGCGGCGAACCTCCTGCCCGACGGTCTGCAGCTCGAGGCGGCATACCTTCAGTTCAACAGGCCCAGCCTCGAGAAGGCCGTGGAGCGCATGCAGGAGGATTCCATAGAGGTCGTCTACGTCCTGCCCCTTTTCCTGCACCCCGGGAGGCATCTCCGCCAGGACATACCCAGCCTGGTGGAAAGGCTCGCGGAGCGTAAGCCCGGGATCAGGCTGGAATTGCTCCCCAGCCTCGGGGAGCAGCCATGGCTCTTCGAGGCGCTGGCCCGCTGGATCGCCGCGGAGCTCCCGGACGCGTTCTACGATGGGTCCGCGGAGCGGTGGAGGTCCGTCACCGGAGAGGAGATCATGCGGGCCAGCATGCGCCTGGCCCGGGACATCCTGGGAAATCGGTGCTTCCGGGAGGGGGAGGAGAAGGTCCTCATGCGCATCCTGCACGCCACCGGCGACCCCACCATCCTGGGGAGCGTTTTCTTCAGCCCGGGAGCGGTGGACAGCGGCGTGAAGGCCTTGCGGCGGGGCGC
The DNA here is from genome assembly GCF_015711935.1 of Candidatus Solincola tengchongensis. NCBI lineage: Bacteria > Bacillati > Actinomycetota > Candidatus Geothermincolia > Candidatus Geothermincolales > Candidatus Geothermincolaceae > Candidatus Solincola > Candidatus Solincola tengchongensis. The sequence goes on along the minus strand of NZ_JACVJJ010000080.1, from coordinate 18,630 downwards.
TGCGGTGATCGCCGACGTGGGCATGGTCAAGGCGGGGCTGAACCGCGGAGTGCTGGAGCGGCTGGGATGCCCGGTATATTGCGCCGCCGAAAGACGGGAAGAAGTTCCCGCTTCCGGTACGCGCGTAGGTAACGGGATCCTGGATCTCCGGGGTCACCTTGACGGCTCGGTGGTGGTCGTGGGCAACGCCCCTACCGCTCTCATGACCGTCATCCGCCTGGTCCGCGAGGAGGGAACGGCGCCCGCTTTGGTAATCGGTACACCGGTGGGCTTCATCCAGGCCTTGGAATCCAAGAGGAGCCTCATGGCCCTGGGGATACCCTACATCACCGTGCAGGGGAGTAGGGGAGGAAGCTCCGTGGCCGTGGCGGCGGCCAACGCACTGCTGGAGATGGCAGCCGGGGACAGGGGCTCGCAGGGTCCCGTTCCCGCGGAAGAAGGAGGTGGGAAATGAAGGACGGCGATCGAAGGGAATCGCGCATGCGCTGTTCGCCGGGGATCAGGCTGGCGCTCTTCATGGCCGTTTTCGCCCTGGCCGTCCAGTTGCGCGACCGCGTTTACGCCATGCACATAGCGGAGGGCATCCTACCCGGTGCGTGGGCCGGCCTCTGGTACGGGGTGGCCGCAGTCTTCGTCGCCGCCGGCCTCTACGTCATGTCCAGAGAGCTGAGGAGGGACCGGTCCCGGGGGCCGCAGATGGCCCTCATGGGAGCCCTCATCTTCATCTTCTCCCTGTTGCCCATTCCCGTTCCCATCAGCGGGACCTGCTCCCATCCCTGCGGTACCCCCATGGCGTCCGTGGTCATAGGGCCGGCGGTCTCCGCCCTCATGGGAGGCATCGCCCTCCTCTTCCAGGCCCTCTTCTTCGCCCACGGTGGCATCACCACCTGGGGGGCCAACGTGGTCTCCATGGCCGTGGTGGGCTCCTTCGCCGGTTTCTTCGTCTACCGGCTGTCGAGGAGACTGGGCGCCAACACCTTTCTGGCCGCCTTCTTCGCCGGCTTCGTGGGCGACCTTTGCGTTTACCTGGTCACCGCCCTCCAGCTCGCCCTGGGCGTTCCCACCGCGGCCGGGGTGCTGAGCCGGTGGGGTACCGTCTTCGTGGCCTTCCTACCTACACAGCTCCCCCTGGCGGTCCTGGAGGGCGTGGTGACGGGGGGCGTCGTGGCCGCCATCGCCGGAAGGAGGCCGGAGATGCTCGCCGAGGCCGTCCCCGTCTTCGCCAGGAGAGGGAGAGGGAATTAGGGAGGGTCGGATATGGAAAAGCGGACTGCGTTCATCGTCTCTCTGGTCACCGTGCTCGTCGTGGCCGCGGCCTCCGTGGCCCTCGCCTTCTCCTTGAGGGACAGGGCCAAGGTGACCGAGGAGGAGGCGGGGGAGGAAGCGGCCTGGTCGGGCATGGACGAGAGTGTGGTGGAGACCTTCGCCGCCGAGCACGGGAGGGAAGCCAGGGGCCCCGTTCTGCCCCTGGAGGAGGGGGACATTCTGCTCTTCCTGTTCTGCCTGGGCGGATTTCTGGCCGGGGTGGTCGTGGGCTACCTCTGGAGGAGGATCCTGGGCGAGAGTCCCGGAAAGGAGGAGGTCGGGGCGGCCTGACGTCCCGGGTGGGCGAATGGAGCACTTCCGCGAGCTGGACCTCCCGGTCGTCAGGGGGCTGGAGCATCTGGGGGACCCCAGGGTGGCGCTGCCCTTCGTGGCCGCAAGCCTGGGAGTCCTCCTCTTCACCTCTTCGCTGCTGCTCCCGCTATTTGTCTTCCTCTTCTGCCTCACCCTGCTCATGGCCGGTGGGGTGCCCGTCTCCACCGTGGTCCGAAGGCTCTCCTTCCCCCTGGTGGTGGCCGGCGTGCTCATGCTCACCCAGCTCTTCGCTTACGGGCGGACGCCGCTATTCCACCTGCGCCTCTTGGGCTTGGACCTGGTGGGCCGCTCCGAGGGCCTGATCCGGGGCGGCATCCTGGTGGGCAGGGTCATGGCGGGGGTGATGCTCCTCGTCTTCCTCACCTCCGTCATGCCCGTGTACCGCCTGCTGGAGTTCGCCGGGCGGGTGGGCGCATTGCGCCTCTTCGTGCTGCAGTGCCTCATGGTCTACCGCTTCGCCTCCATCCTCGTCAACGAGGCGGCCAGGATACAGGAGGCCCAGGCCGTAAGACTGGGTCATATTACCTTCCTCAGGAGGATACGCGCCCTCCAGCTGCTGGGCACCTCGCTGGTGATCAGGTCGCTGGAAAGGTCCGGGAACGTGTACGACGGGGCGCGCATGCGCGGCGCGGGGACTGTCCCCACCCGGCGCATATTCGCCGGTTCGGAGGGGAGACTAGAATGGCGCACGGCTCTGCTTCTGGCAGCGGCCGTGGCCCTCTTCGCGCACGCTGGGAGGATTTTCCATGTTGCGGCTTGAGGGAGTGGGCTTCGCCTATCCGGGAGGCTCCTTCGTCCTCCGAGACGTCGATCTGGAGCTCTCCCGCGGGGAGATTTCCGCCCTGGTCGGCCCCAACGGATGCGGGAAGACCACCCTGCTCAAGCTGATGATCGGGCTCCTCGAGCCCGTTGAGGGCTCGGTGAGCCTGGACGGCACACCGCTGCGAGCCCTCGGGGAGAGGGAGGTCTTCAGTCGGGTAGGCATGGTCTTCCAGGACCCCAATGACCAGATCTTCCTCGCCACTCCCGAGCAGGACGTCCAGTACGGTCTGACGAACCTGGGCCTGCAGCCCGAGGAGGTCAGGGTGCGTGCCCGGGAGGCCATGGAGGCGGTGGGGATTGGGCATAAGTCCGGTGTCCCGGTCCAGCACTTGAGCCACGGGGAGAAGAAGAGGGTGGCTCTAGCGGGGATGCTGGCCATGCGCCCGGAATTCCTCCTCTTGGACGAGCCAACCAACGGCCTGGACCCCATGGGCGCGCATCGTTTCATGCGGACCCTCGTGGAGCTCAAGGGATCCGGCGGCATGGGGATCATGGTCGCTACGCACGACCTGGACATGGTGCCGGTCTTCTGCGACCGCATGTACCTTCTCGACTGCGGGCGCGTCGTCAGCCGGGGCGAGCCCTCGCGCGTCTTCCAGGAGGTGGAAAAGATACGCCGGGCCGACCTGCGGCTTCCCAGGGTGGCCCACCTCATGGAGGTCCTCTGGCACAAGGACGGGTTGGGGAGCCCTCTGCTGCCGCTCACCATAGGACAGGCCAGGAGGGCCATATTGGGATGGGGGTGCAGGAGTTGACGTCCTCCGAAGCCTACTTCCTGCAGCCGCTTCTACTGGACCTGAGGGGCAAGCCTTGCCTGGTTGCGGGCGGGGGAAAGACGGCGGCCAAGAGAGCGCGTGCGCTGGCTTCGGCCGGGGCGCAGGTAAGGGTGGTGGCTCCAGCGCTCTGCGAGGAGCTGCTGGAGATGGTCCGTCGGGGCGAGGCGGAGTGGGAGGAGCGTGAATTTCGGCCCCAGGACCTGGAAGGGCCGTTCCTGGTGGTGGCGGTCACCGATGACGCCTCGACCAACGCGGAGATCGAACGGTCCTGCCGCCGGCGTGGAATCCTGGTATGCGCCAACGCACCGCATTCATTCGGCGACGTCCTCTTCCCCTCGGTTCTCAGGAGGGGCGACCTGGTCATAACCGTCAGCACCAGCGGGGGCAACCCCTCGCTCTCCCGGATGATAAGGGAGGACCTGGAAGCGAGCATCGATCCGGGCATCGGCGAGCTGGTCTCACTGGTGAACGAGGTGCGCAGGAAGCTGAGGTCCTCGGGGCTGCGTCCCTCCTTCCGGGAATGGAGGTCGGCCCTGGACGAGGAGTTCTTCCGGTTGATGGAAAACGGCCTGCAGCGCGAGGCGGAGAGGCTGCTTGTCCGCCGCCTGACCGGGTCCTCCATGGAGCGCCCCGAGTTCCTGGTGTGGGGGATAAGCCACAGGACGGCCTGCCTGGAGGTGAAGGAGAGGCTCTCCCGCCAGGGAGCCGAACTGGAGGGACTGCTCAGGGAACTGAAAAAGGCATTGGAAAGGGTTATGGTCCTCGATACCTGCAACCGTTTCGAGGTCTACGCCTATGCCCAGCCTTCCCTCCTGCGGGAAGCGGTCTCCGCCGTCGTGCTTCCCGGGCTGGCGGGGTTCGAGGAAGGGGGTCATTACACCCCTTACCTCCTGCGCGGGGAGGAGGCCCTTGCCCACCTCATCCGCGTCATCTGCGGCCTCGATTCCATGATCCCCGGGGAGCAGCAGATAAGGAATCAGGTGCGCAAGGCGGCCCGGCTCGCGGATTCCGTGGGAGCCCTGGGCGACCCGTTGAGGGGTGTGCTCGAGCGCGCCGTGCGCGCCGGGCGCAGGGTCGCCTCCAACCTCGGGGCGGTCGCGGAGTGGAGATCGGTGAGCGGGGCGGCGGTCATGGAAGTACGCCGGCATCTCGGTGGCCTTGAGGGCCGTACCGTCCTTGTCGTCGGGTCGGGCGAGGCGGGGCGGCTGGCCCTCCACCTCCTGAGGAGGGAGGGGGCGGCGAAGCTACGGCTCATGGGTTCGGACGCGGAGAGGGTCGAGGGCCTGGCCCGGCGCTTCAGCGCCGAACCCCTCCATTACCGGGACCTGAAGGCGGCGCTCTGCGACGCCGACGCGGTGATCAACTCCTCGCCGCGTCCGAGTTCGATCCTGGAGAGGGAAGACCTGCTCAAAGCAGGTGAGAAGCGAGGCGACCACCCCCTGCTCATCTTGGACATCTCCGTACCCCGCGGGTTCCCCGCCTGGTGCTCTGAGCTGGAGGGGGTGGTATACAGGGACCTGCGTGACCTGGGGGACTGGGGCGGCGGTGACCTGGACCCGCGAACGGAGGTGGAGGCCCTTCTGGAGGGCGAGGCGCGTCGCATAGCCGCCTGGCTGGAGGAGAGAGCGGTTTCCCCCCTCATCGCCCGGCTGCATAGGGAGGCCGAGGACATTGGCCGCCAGGCGGCGGAGGAGATCGCCTCCGCCCTCCGGCTGGAGGACGGCCAGAGGGAGTACCTCGGCAGGAGCATCCACAGGCTGGTGAGGCGGGTCCTCCACCGTCAGACCCTCATCGCCAGGACCTTTCCCGCCACGACGGGGCTCGCATCTTCCCGGGGGGAGGCGGCGGGCGATGCCTGAGGTGCTGAGGATAGGCACCAGGGGAAGCCCCCTTGCCCTGCGGCAGGCGGAGATGGTGCGGGATTTGCTCCTGAGGAGGGGTGCCCGGTGCCGCCTCGAGGTGGTCCCCGTGAGGGCTCGCGGCGGGGTCGAGGGCGAGGCGGGCGCCCCAGCCGGGAAGGAGAGGTTCGTCGCCGCCCTGCGCCGCTCCCTATTGGAGGGGGAGGTGGACCTGGCCGTGCACAGCCTGAAGGACGTGCCCCTCCAGTTCCCGCCGGGCATAAGCCTGGTCGCCTTCCCGGCCTGCGACGATCCCCGGGAGGCCTTCGTGTCCCTGAAGCACCGCAGCCTACTGGAACTACCGCCGGGTGGTATGGTAGGCACCTCCAGCCCGCGGCGCGTATTGCAACTCGCCCTGCTGAGGCCGGACCTCCAGGCCGTTCCCCTGCGGGGGAACGTGGACACCCGCCTGAGAAAACTCGAGGAGGGGGAATGCGACGCGCTCATCCTGGCCCTGGCAGGCCTGAGGCGCCTGGGCAGGGAGGGGGAGGTGAGGGAGGTATTACCCCCGGATGTCTTCGTGCCCGCGCCGGGCCAGGGGATCATCGCCGTGGAGGCCAGGGTGGAAGACAGGCGGGTGGTGGAGATGCTCTCGGCGGTCGACGATGCGGAGGCCAGGACCCGGGCGCATGCGGAGAGGTCCTTCTGTGCCGCCCTGGGGGCCGACTGCGACACGGCGACCGGGGTGGTGGCGGTGCGCAGGGGGGAGACCCTGGAGATGACCGCCATTCACCGTTTCGAGTCCTCGGGGAGAGCGGTGAGGGGGAGGATAGAGGGATCGCCCCGGCACCCGGAGGAATTGGGAAGGGCGCTGGCGCGCAGGATCGTGGATTCCCACCGGCGAGGGGAGGTGGCGCGGTGAGGCGGGCGGCCCGGGAAGAACGGCGGGAGTCCAGGAGAGCGGGAAGTGTCTTCTTGGTGGGGGCCGGGCCCGGTGATCCTTACTTGATGACCCTCAAGGGGGCCGCGCTCCTGCGTGAGGCCGACGTGGTGGTCCACGACCGCCTGGTGCCCGAGGAAGTCCTGCGCCTCTCCGGGGGGCGGGCCAAGATGGTCTGCGTGGGGAAGGAACCCGGAGGGCATACCCTGACCCAGGAGGAGATAAACGAGCTGCTTCTCCGGGAGGCCTCCGCCGGCCGGAAGGTGGTCAGGCTCAAGGGAGGCGACCCCTTCCTCTTCGGGAGGGGCGGTGAAGAGATGGAATATCTTACCAGCAGGGGCGTATCCGTGGAGGTGGTCCCCGGCGTGACCTCCGCCCTGGCGGCACCCGCCTACGCGGGCATCCCCGTCACCCACCGGGGCGTGAGCCGTTCCCTGGCCGTGGTCACCGGGAGGACCTGCGACGGGGAGGCGGATGGCGTGGATTGGGAGGTTATCGCCCGCTCCTGTGACACGGTGGTGGTGCTCATGGGGAGGGGAAGCCTGGGGGAGGTTGTGACCCGGCTTCTGGCCGGTGGGCTCTCGCCGGGCACGCCCGCCGCCGCCGTGCAGTGGGGCGCCACCGCATCCCAGAGGACGGTTGTCTCTCCCCTCGACCGGCTGGAGCACGCGGTCATCGAAGCGGGCCTGGGAGCCCCCATGGTCCTGGTGGTGGGGGAGGTGGTGGCCCTGCGGGAGAAACTCTCCTGGTGGGAGAGGAGGCCCCTCTTCGGCAAGACGGTCCTCCTGCTCCGGGCCGCAGGCCAGGAGTCCGGGATGGCCTGCCGCCTCGCCTCCCTGGGCGCACGGGTGGTCCACGTGCCGGCGATCCACATCCGCCACAACCGGCACCCCTCCGTGGAGGAGGCCCTGGAAGGGCTGCGGGGTTTTCACTGGGTGGTCTTCACCAGCCCCAACGCCGTGACCCATTTCCTGCAGGCCCTCCGGAGGAGGGGAAAGGACGCGCGCGCCTTCGGGGATGCGAAGGTCCTGGCCCTGGGACCGGCCACCCGGGAGGCCCTCCGGGATTCCGGGCTGTGGGCAGACCTCGTGCCGAACCGCCACTCCGTGGAGGGGATCATGGAAGCGTTCCGGGGCGAGGACCTGCGGGGTGTCAGGTTCCTCCTAGTCAGATCGGACATGGCTCCCTCTGACCTGAGGGAATTCCTCCAGGGGAAAGGGGCCTCGGTGCGGGAGGTGCATCCCTACGGGGTGGAGGTGGCGGAAGGCCCGGACCCGGCTCTTATACGGAGATTCCGGCAGGGAGAGATTGACGTCGTGCTCCTCACCAGCCCCTCCACGGCGAGGGGCCTGCACCGCCTGGTGGGGGAAGACCTGGAAACGATCGCCAGATCAGCGGTTGGATGCATCGGTCCCGTGACCGCGGAAGAGGCCAAGAGGCTGGGTATGCAGGTGGCCTTCACGGCGGAGGAGCACTCCGGGGAGGGTCTCGTGGAATCCCTGCTCCGTTTCCTGGAGTTTCCTGGAGATGAGTGAGGTGAGCGGACTTGGCTGATTTCCCGTGGTTGAGGTTGAGGCGGCTCCGGCGCACGGAGACCCTGCGCGAGATGTTCTCCGAGACGCACCTCAGGCCCTCCGACCTGGTCCAGCCTCTCTTCGTGCTCCCCGGCAGGGGGAGGAGGGAATCGGAGGAGGGGCTTCCCGGCATCATCCGGGTCACGCCGGACATGGCCCTCTCGGAGGTGGACGGCCTTCTGCGGAAGGGGATAAGGGCGGTGCTGCTCTTCGGGCTCCCGGCATCCAAGAGCCCCGACGGGGCAAGCGCCTGTTCCCCGGGGAATCCCCTCTTCGAGGCGGCCTCGGAGATAAAGCGGAGGTTCCCGGAGGCGGCGGTCCTGGCGGACATCTGCCTCTGTTCCCATACCGAAAGCGGTCATTGTGGGGTGGTCTCCGGGGATGAGGTGGCCAACGATCCCACCCTGGAAATACTTGCCAAATACTCCGTAGCCGCCGCGGGGGCGGGATGTGACGCGGTAGCTCCCTCGGCCATGATGGACGGGATGGTCCGCCGCATCCGCGAGGCCCTCGACGAGCAGGGCTTCCAGGACACGCTCATCGTCTCCTACAGCGCCAAGTTCGCCTCCTCCCTCTACGGGCCTTTCCGGGCGGCAGCGAGGAGCGCGCCCCTCCGTGGCGACCGCCGCGGCTACCAGCTGCCCCCCGGGAACGCCAGGGAGGCGCTGCGGGAGCTCGCCGCGGACGCGGAGGAGGGGGCGGACGTGCTGATGGTCAAACCCGCCCTTCCCTACCTGGACGTGCTGTCCGCCGCCCGCCGCCTCACCATGCTCCCCCTGGCCGCCTACTGCGTGAGCGGGGAGTACGCCATGATCAAGTCGGCGGCCGGGAGGGGATGGCTGGAGGAGGAGGCGGCGGTGATGGAGGTCCTGACGTCCATAAAGAGGGCCGGCGCCTCACTCGTCGTGACCTACCATGCCGGGGAGGCGGCAGGATGGATGGGGAGGGCGACGTGATGACCGAGAGGCAGAGAGAAGGGATAAGGGTAACGGGCGCGCCGCGGGGAGGCGTGGAGGAGGATGCGGGCCTCCACGACCTCTACCGCAAAGCCTGCCGCCTCATGCCCGGAGGGGTCAACAGCCCGGTGAGGTCCTTCCGCGCCGTGGGGGGGACCCCCCTCCCGGTTCGAGGCGGGCACGGGCCCCGCCTGGTGGACGACACGGGAGCGGAATACCTCGACCTGGTCATGGGATGGGGTTCACTGATCCTGGGCCACGCCCATCCCGAGGTGAGGAAGGCCCTGCAGAGAGCGCTTCGCAGGGGCTGGAACTTCGGCGCCCTGACCGGGGAGGAGGTGGTCCTGGCCGAGTTGCTCTGCCGTGCCGTCTCCGGGGTGGAGATGGTGCGCCTGGTCAATTCCGGGACCGAGGCCGCCATGTCCGCGGTGCGCCTGGCACGCGCCTTCACCGGCAGGAGCAAGGTGGTCAGGTTCCACGCCTGTTATCACGGCCATGCCGATGCCCTCCTGACCGCGCCGGGGGAAGATGGATTCTCCTCGCGGCCCTCCAGCCTCGGCGTGCCTCCGGGCTGCGTCGCCGACACCCTCACCCTGCCCTACGGCGACGAGGCGTCTTTGCGTGGTGTGTTCGAGGCACACGGGGAGGAGATCGCCGCGGTTATCGTGGAGCCCGTGGGGGGGAACGCGGGGGTCGTCATCCCCGCGGCCGGGTTTCTCCCCGAGGCAAGGGGCCTCTGCGACCGTTGGGGAACGCTGCTCATATTCGATGAGGTCATAACCGGCTTCCGCTTCCGGTTCGGCGACTGCGGGGAGATGCTGGGCGTGAGGCCCGATCTGGTCTGCCTGGGGAAGATAATCGGAGGCGGCCTGCCCATCGGGGCTTACGGGGGGAGAGGGGAGATCATGGAGCTGGTGGCCCCCCTGGGAGGCGTGTACCAGGCAGGCACCTTCTCCGGGAACCTGGCCTCGGTCACCGCGGGTCTTGCGACCCTCGAGGTGCTCGAAGAGGAGAACCCTTACCCCTTCCTGGACGAGCTGGGTTCGCTTCTCCAGAAAGGCCTGGAGGAGGGAGCTGCCGAGGCCGGCCTGGAGGTGAAGGTCCACCGCTTCGGGTCCATGCTCTCCCTGACCTTCCTCCCCGAGGCGGTAGGAGCCGGGGGAAAGGAGCAGGTGAACGCATCTTATTATGGTAATTTTTTCCATGAAATGCTCAAGCGTGGGATCTACCTCCCTCCCTCGCCCTCGGAGTCATGGTTCCTCTCCACGTCCCACGGGGAGGAGGACGTGCGCCTGCTTCTGGAGGCCGCCGGTGAGGCCTTCAAGGAGGTGCGCAAGAGAGGATGAGAGGGAAGGCCGGCCGGGAGGCGAGGGGTTATTCCACCGGCACCTGGGCCGCGGCGGCGGCCAAGGGCGCGGCCGCGGCGCTGTTCCTGGGGGAAAGGCTGCGGGAAGCGGAGGTCAGCCTCCCCTGCGGCGAAAAGGTCCGCCTGCCCTTGCGGAAGGTGGTGGCAAGGGGGCGTGCGGCCTCCTGCGAGGTGGTCAAGGAGGGGGTGGAGAGAGGCGACGTCACCGCCGGCCTCACGCTCGTGGCCACGGTCATCGCCGAAACGGGGGCCTGGGTGCGGGTGACCGGAGGGAGGGGGACGGGCGTGGTGACCAAGCCGGGCCTGGAGGTCCCCGTGGGAGAGAGGGCCATAAACCCCGTCCCGCGGGCCATGATCCGGAGAGAGGTCATGGAGGTGCTGAGGCGGGCGGGCGGGCAACGGGGGTGCCGCGTGGTCATCAGCGTTCCCGGCGGGGAGAAGGTGGCGGAGAGGACCCTGAACCCGCGCCTCGGCGTGGTGGGCGGCATATCCATCCTGGGCACCTCGGGGCTGGTGGTTCCCTATTCCGACCGCGCCTACCTGGAGTCGTTGAGGAGGAGCATGGAGGTCGCCCGGGCCTGCGGCAACCTTGCCCTCGTCCTCTGCACCGGGAGGCGCACGGAATCCCTGGCCCGGAGGCACCTGCGCCTGCCCGAGGAGTGCTTCGTCACCTGCGGCGACCGCTTCCATTTCGCCTTTCGCCATTGCGCCGCCCTGGACTTCCGCCTGGTTAGCGTCTGGGCCATGCCGGGGAAGATGGCCAAGCTGGCTTCCGGACGGGTTGACCTGCGCAGTCGGAGGGGCCTTCCGGACGTGGGCTTCCTCCTCCGTTACCTGGACGGGTTGGAATCCCGTGAGGCCGGGGGCCGTCCGCCGGTCACGGTCCATGCCCTTCTGGAATCGCTGGGGGACACCGAAAAAGACGCTCTATACCGCTGTCTCTGCCTGCTGGCCGCCTTCCACTGCCGGCGGTACCTGGGTGGAGGGAGCGCGGTGCAGTGCAACCTGGTCACTCGGGACGGGAAGCTCGTTGCCAGCGCCTGCCATTTCCAGCCCCCTCCGGCGGCGTGGAGCGGTGTCGCGCGGCGGAGTTCGGGGAACGGGGAACTCCCGCCGCCGGCGGGGGATGCCACGCGGCGGCTCCTCGAGGAGCGGCGCGGTGGAGGACGGGAGGAGGAGTGAGCAGTGGCCGGAGTAGGCGCGGGTAAGATCCACGTGGTCGGAGTCACGCCAGGCGCGCACCTCCCGGAGGATCCCGGAGTGCGGAGCCTGGTGGAGCGGGCGGACCTCCTGGTGGGGAGGGAGGAACTGGTCTCCAACTGGAGAGGGGTGCCGACCATGACCCTGCGCGGGGACCTGCGGGAGGTCATCGCCGCCGCGGAAGGTGTGCGTTCCCAGGGAGGGACGGTGGTCTTCCTCGTCTCCGGGGACCCCAACTTCTTCGGCATCGCCTCCCTAATCCGCAACGCGCTGGGCAAGGACCATGTGGCCACCTACCCGGCGGTGAGCTCCATGCAGGTGGCCTTCTCCCGCCTCGGGGAATCCTGGCACGACGCGCGCTTCCTCAGCGCCCACGCCAGGCCCCTGGAGGAGGTCCTGGAGGGGCTGCGAGGTTGCCGCAAGGCCTGCGTTCTGACCTCGGACGGGAGGCAGCCGGCGGCCCTGGCGAGGGCCATGCTGGATAGGGGTCTGGACCGTTTCCGGGTCTTCCTCTGCCAGGACCTGGGCACGTCGGAGGAACGGGTGGAGGAGGTGTCCCTCGCGGAACTCGCCTGCAGGGAATGCCGGCCCCTCAACCTCCTGGTGTTCCTGGATGAGGAGGCCCAGGGGAAAGCGGAAGGCACCGGTTCCGCTCTCCTGGGCATCGCCGACGAGCTCTTCGCCGCCCCTCCGGGACGGACGGGGAGGATGACCAAGCGGGACCTGAGGGCGGTGGTCATCTCCCGGCTGGAACTCTCGCCGGACGACGTCCTCTGGGACGTGGGGGCGGGTTGCGGGACCCTATCCGTCGAGGCCTCCCGGCTCCTTTTCCGCGGCACCGTCTATGCCGTGGAGGAGGACGAGGAGGACCTGGACCTCATAAGGGAGAACGTGCGCCGCTTCGGGGCATGGAACGTGAAGCCGGTGAAGGGAGTGGCTCCGGAGGTCTTCGACCGCTTGCCCTCCCCGGACGCGGTTTTCGTTGGGGGAAGTTCGGGGAGGCTGGAGGGGATCATCATCCGCGCCGCGGAGAGGCTGAGGGAGGGCGGGCGGATGGTATGCAACCTGGTGGGCCTGGAGAGGACCCTGGCCGCCATGCGCCACCTGGAGGAGGCTGGGCTGGACTGCGAGGTCTCCCTCCATCAGGTCTTCAGGGTGAGGAAACTGGGAGGGGGCCATGTCATGGAACCGAGAAACCCCGTTTTCGTAGTCTCGGGCCGCAAGTAAGGCGGGAAAAGGGGGTGAAGGCCTGATGCGCGGAGAGGACCGGGGACGCGAGGGAGGAGAGGTGCTCCTCTACGGAGTGGGGCTCGGTCCGGGAGACCCGGAACTCCTGACCCTCAAGGCCAGGAAGGTCTTGGAGGAGTCCTCCCTGATCTTCGTCCCCACGCCGCGCGGGAACGGGACGGGCAGGGCACTTTCCATCCTCTCCTCCCTGGACCCGGGGCTGCTGCGGAAGGCAGTGCCGGTAGAGATCCCCATGGCTGGAGATGCCGGGAGCAAATGGGACCGGGCGGCCTCCACCGTCCTCGGAGCCCTGCCCCATGGCGGAGTCTGCTCCTTCGTCAACGAGGGCGACCCCCTTCTCTACGGGAGCTTTCTCCACCTGCTCCGCCAGCTACGGAAGCGGAGGCCTGACCTGAGGGTGGAGGTGGTGAGCGGCATACCCTCCTTCATCGCCGCGGCGGCCGGCCGGCTGGCGCCCCTGGCCTCGGGCCGGGAGAGGGTGGTCATCCTGCCGGGTCCCGTGGAGGCAGGGGAGCTGGAGGAGCTCCTGGACGGGCGCACGGTCGTGGTGCTCCTCAAGTTCAACCTCTGCCTTGAGGAGTTCCGCCGCTTTCTGGCCCGAGAGGGGGAGAGGGTGGAGTGGTGGTGCGTGGAGAACTGCACCCTTCCCGAGGAGCGCCTGGGCGGCGACCTCGCCTCTTTATCTGGAAATGATTGGAATTATTTCACCCTGGCCGTGGTCAGGAGGAGGGCGGTCCCCCCGAAAAGGGATGCGGCGGAGGAAAGAGGGAGGACGCCACGTGTAGGGTCCCAGGGGCCGGAAGGCCGCCGGGGAGGTCGGATCGAGCATTGGGAGTGAAGAACGGTGGGTTCAGGCGGCGCGAGGACGAGGAGTGAGGGCATGAAGGTGTATTTCGTGGGCGCCGGACCCGGCGACCCGGAGCTCATCACCGTCAGGGGAAGGAGACTCCTGGAGGAGGCGGACGTGGTGATCTACGCCGATTCCCTCATCCACCCCGGGATACTCGGCTACGTACGGGAAGGAGCGGAGATCCACGGGAGCTCCTCCATGCGGCTCCAGGAACTGGTCGACCTGATGGCCGAGGCCTGCGCCGCGGGCAAGATGGTGGTGCGCCTGGTGAGCGGCGACCCCTCTCTCTACAGCGCGGTCAACGAGCAGACCTCCCTCCTGGAGCGGAAGGGGATAAGCTCCGAGATCGTGCCCGGGGTCAGCTCCTTTTCCGCCGCCGCCGCATCGCTGGGGGTGGAGCTCACCTGTCCGGAGGTGTCGCAGGCGGTGGTGCTGGCCAGGGCGGAGGGCCGTACCCCCCTTCCGGAGGGTGCCCGTTTGGCCGACGTTCTGCATCCCTCGGCCACGGCGGCCGTCTTCCTCAGTGCCGGTCTGGGGGAGGAACTCCTCAGGGAGTTCCTCGCCGCCGGGTTCCCGGAGAGGACCCCCGCTGCGGCCGTGTACAGGGCCAGCTGGGAGAGCGAGAGGAGGCTGGAGACCCGACTCGAGCTCCTCCCGGAGCGGCTGGCGCGGGAGGGGATGCACCATCAGACGCTGATCCTGGTGGGGGAGGTCCTGGGCCGGGAAAGACGGGAAGGGAAGAGGTCCAGACTTTACAGGGGGTGAGATGGGAAGCGGAGCGACGGGTGCTAAGGCCGACGCATGCGGGGCGAGCCCCTTTTCCTCGCCGGCGGGAGCCCGACCGCTGGGTGAGGGGCCCGGTCCCGGCAACCCTGGACCGGCGGGAGGGGAGAGGCGGATGAGACCGGAAGGGGCATCGGCGTCCGTGGCCGCGGACGCGTGCAGGGCGAGGCCATTTTCCCCGCCGGCGGAGGTCGACCTCGGGAATGGGGGGTGGGGTACCGCCGGCCAGGGAGCCGCGCAGGGCGGTGGGGCTTCGGGGGAGGAAAGAGGCCCTGATCCGGCCGGACCCTCCTCTCCGCCGGGAGTAGGGCGGGAGGCCACCGCCGTCGTCGCCGTCACCGGGAAGGGGGTCTCCGTCGGCCTGGCCATCAGCCGCTGGCTCGGTGAGGCGGACCTCTTCGTGCCCGAGCACCTTTCCTCAAGGCTGGAGGGGCGGCACCTCACCTACCGGTTCCCCCTTTCCGGCTTCCTGGCGAAGGTATATCCACGCTACCGGCGCCTAGTGCTGGTCCTCGCGCTGGGAGCGGCGGTACGGCTCCTCGCCCCCCTGCTCGGGGACAAGAGGAGCGACCCTGGGGTGGTGGTGGTGGACGAGAGGGGGTGGAACGTGATCTCCCTGCTCTCCGGTCACCTGGGAGGGGCCAACGCCCTCGCCCGGGAGCTGGCCGCTTTCCTCGGTGCCCGGGCGGTGATCACCACGGCCACGGACCTGTCCGGCCTCCCCGCCCTGGACCTCCTGGTGGAGGAGAAGGGGTGGCGGTGTGAGGACCCCGGAAAGTTCCCCGCCCTCCTCTCGGCCATGCTGGAGGGGGAGGAGATACTCGTTTACCAGGAGGGCGGAGGGGGTCTCGTCGAGGAGTTGGCCGCCTGCGGGGTGAACGTGTCGCCCTCCGCCCCCGGTGACCCGGCATGGGACGGGGGGAGGAAATGGAGGATAGCCGTCACCGACCGTGACCTCCCATCGCCCTCCCGGGCTCCTGAGGGCAGGCTGGTCATCATACGGCCGAGGCGGCTGGTGCTGGGATTGGGGTGCCGTAGGGGCACTCCCGGAGAGGAGATCGAGGCCGCGGTTCTCGCCACCTTGCGGCGGCACGGCCTCAGCCCCGCCGGCGTGTCCCTGCTGGCGACGGTGGCGGACAAGAGGGACGAGCCGGGGATCGCCCTCTTTGCCGCCCGGTGGGAACTCCCGCTCCGCTTTCTCTCCCGTGAGGAGCTAGGGGCCGCGCCCGCGTTCTCCCCGCCCAGCGGAGCCGCCCTGCGGGCCCTGGGCATACCCGGCGTGTGCGAGCAGGCCGCGTTGGTCGCCGGCGGGGGCGGTGAGCTGCTCGTCCCCAAGGAAACATACCGCGGGGTGACCGTGGCCGTGGCCTCGGCGAGAGATGAGGAGAAAACCCGCCGCAGGGGGGAGTTGAAGGTGGTGGGCCTGGGCCCGGGCGATGTGGACCTCATGTCCCCCCGAGCACTTAGGGCCCTGCTCTCCGCGGACACGGTGGTCGGTTACGAGGCCTATGTGCGGCAGGTGGAGCGTATCCCGGTCCCGGGGAGGACCGTGGCCTTCCGCATGGGGGAGGAGGTGGAGCGGGTGCGGGCGGCGGTACGGGAGGCCATGGAGGGGAAGGTGGTGTGCCTGGTCTCCGGAGGCGACCCGGGGATCTACGGCATGGCCGGCGCCCTGGGGGACCTTCTGCTACGCGGCGAGGGGATACCCGGAGACCTGGAGGTGGAGATGATCCCGGGCATCCCGGCACTGTGCGCCGCGGCGGCCCTTCTGGGGTCGCCGCTGGCCGGCGACTTCGCCGTCATAAGCCTGAGCGACTACCTGGTGGAATGGGAGGAGATCGAGAGGAGGATTCGCTCTTCCGCGGCGGCGGATATGGTCCTGGTGCTCTACAACCCGGCTTCCTCGAGGAGGAGGGAGGCCCTGGCGCGGGCGGCGGAGATAGTCATGGAGTACCGGAGCGGGAGGACGCCGGCGGGAGTGGTGAGGAACGCCTTCCGCCCGGGGCAGGAGGTCTGCACGGTCCTTCTCGAGGACCTCAAGGGGATGGAGCTGGGGATGGACTCCCTGGTGCTGGTGGGAAACTCCTCCACCCGGGTCTTCCGGGGATTGATGATAACCCCCCGTGGTCACCGCCTGGAAGGCGCGGGCGGGGGCGTAAGAACGGCTCCACCACGAACCCGCGAAGGGGGGTGATCGGATGGCGTCGACCGACGAACTGTTTTGCGCGCCGGCCGTGTCGCCAGGGGCGCAGCGGGCGTTTCCGGAAAAAGGCAGGACCGGGATGCGTTCCTTTGATGGCAATAATTTACAGTTTTCCCGAGCGCCCGAGGACGCCCCCTTTGGTGTTAAAGGGATTGCTCCGCTCAACCCGGGTGAAGCTCTCCCGGTCGGCGGTCCGCAGAGGCCCTCCGCCACCGGTGATCACACGGAAAGAGGGAGCTGAATACGGAGGTAACAGGAGTCGGAGAAAGGGAAGCGGATGGAGAGGAAAAAAGAGGCGAGGGTCTTCTGTTGCTGGAGCGGCGGCAAAGACAGCTGCCTGGCCTTATACCGGGCGAGGACGCGGGGATACGTCCCCGCGATGCTGCTTTCCCTTGTGGACCCGTCCCGGCGGATCTCCAGGTCCCATGGCCTGCCCGAGGAGGTCCTCCTCGCCCAGTCGCGGTGCATGGGTTTGGAACTGGAGGTCGTTCCCCTACCGCGCGGCGGCGCAGAGGCCGCCTTCGAGACGATGGCCGAGAGGGCTGCGGGGAAGGGCTGCCGCACCGGGGTTTTCGGGGATATCTACGTCGAGGAGCATCGGCGATGGATCGAAGGCGTCGCCGACAGAAGCGGATTTCAACCCCTCTTCCCCCTGTGGGGAGAGGATACCGCCCATCTGGCCAGGGAGTTCCTCGCCGCGGGATTCCGTGCCCTGGTGGTCTCGGTGAGGAAGGGGCTCCTGGGCGCGGAGTTCCTGGGAGCCGACCTCGACGAGCCCCTGATCTCGGCTCTCGAGAGTAAAGGGGCCGATCCCTGTGGGGAGAACGGCGAATTCCACACCTTGGTATATGACGGGCCTCTCTTCGCGGAACCGCTCCCCTTTTCCGCCGGGAGGGTCGTGGAGACGGAAAAGCATTTTCGACTCGAGATCGGTGTTTCCCGGGAACCGTGAGGGAGAAGGGCCGTGAAAGCCGGATTTCCACCGCTTACGCGGGTCTCGGCTGCGTGGTGGGGCATGGGGAAAGGCGGGGAAGCGAACCCGGTGGGAGTTCTGGTGCCTTCTTCCGCTGGGGTTCTCGGTCCGTTGAAGGGATCGGGATGGCCGGATTTCCTCGCGAGGAGGGTTTGTGACGTGTGCCCGCTGGCGAGGAGGGATCGCGGTTGAGCGCCCGCCTGGTGCTGGTGCTCGGGGGGGCGCGAAGCGGCAAGAGCGCCTTCGCCCAGTCCTTGGCCGAGCGGGCCGGTGGCGGGGTGTGCTTCGTGGCCACCGCGGAGGACGGGGATGAGGAGATGAGGCGGCGCATACGCCGCCACAGGGCGAACCGCCCCAAGGAATGGGAGACGGTGGAGCTGGAGGGCGGCATACGCCTGGGGAAGCCGCCCACTCCCGGCCGCGTGGTCCTCCTGGACTGCCTGACCCTATACCTCTCCAACCTGATGGCCGTGCGGGGCCTGGACCGTACGGATGAAAGCGGGGCATCTATCCCGGAAGAGGAGTTGGAGCGGAGGGAGCGGGAGGTCGTGGAGGAGGCCCTGTCGCTGGTCGAGAGGCTGCGCCGCCGCTCCAGGTTGCTGATAGTGGTCTCCAACGAGGTGGGCATGGGCCTGATACCTCCCTTCCCCTCCGGGCGCCTGTTCCGCGACCTGGCCGGCCGGCTCCATCAGAGGCTGGCGGAGGAAGCGGAAGAGGTCTATCTGGTGGTGGCGGGTCTGCCGCTGTGCCTCAAGGACGGTGAAAACCCCCTTTCGGGGGAGAGGCATGGAGGTCTCAAGAGGACCGTTGATCTTATAGGAGCGAGGAGGCAAACGGATGGAAAGACTGAGAAGGACGCTGGAGAGGGTCCCGGAGCTGGATGAGGAGGCCATGCGGGAAGCATGGGCGAGACAGGACCGCCTCACCAAGCCGCAGGGGTCCCTGGGAGTCCTGGAGGAGATCTCGGTGCGCATGGCGGGCATCTTCGGGGAACCGCGGCCCCGTCCCGCGCGGAAGGCGGTGATCGTCATGGCCGCCGATCACGGCGTGACCGAGGAGGGGGTGAGCCTCTATCCCCCCGAGGTCACCGCCCAGATGGTTCTGAACTTCCTCTCCGGCGGGGCGGCCATCAACGTCCTCGCCCGTCATGTCGGCGCCGAGGTGCGGGTGGTGGACATCGGGGTGGGGTCCCGCGTCGAGGGGGAGGGCCTGATCGCCAGCAAGGTGAGGCCGGGGACCTCCAACATGGCCCTGGGTCCCGCCATGAGCAGGGAAGAGGCCGTGGCCGCCCTGGAGGTGGGCATAGAGGTGGCGGAGGCGGAGATCGAACGCGGCGTCCGCTTCCTGGCCGCCGGGGACATGGGCATCGGGAACACCACCGCAGCCAGTGCCATAACCGCCTGCATTTCCGGGCTGGACCCTCGCGAGGTCACCGGCCGGGGCACGGGATTGGACGACCGGGC
>NZ_JACVJJ010000079.1:0-14798 GCF_015711935.1 Candidatus Solincola tengchongensis | reverse complement strand
GGCCATGGCCTCCCTCAGAAAGGAGGTGAGGAGGAATCCCGAAGCCTGGCTCGAAAAGCACATGCCGCTTCTTGAGACAAGGAGCGGAGACCCCTGGGTGAAGGACGTCCTCAAGGCGCTTGCGGGACATGAGAGGATAGCGTGTTGAGGTTTTGTCGGGATGGGGTGCCTACTTTTTGTAGACAGCAACTGCTCTCTCATGGCGGGTTGCGGGGTGGGTGGGCTTTACATATAATTGTTAAATTGTTTACGCCACGGAGTGAAGAACATCCCGGACAAGAGGTGTTGGAAATGCAGACGGAACTCATCGCCGTGACCAGGACGGAAAAGGGCAAGGAGGCGGCCAAGAAACTGCGGCGCTCCGGCCTCATCCCCGCCGTCCTCTACGGGCACCGCTTCGAGCCGCTCCACATCGCCCTGCAGGAGAGGACCTTCCTGGCCGCGTTGCGCAGGGAAAGAGGCCTCCACGGACTGGTGAAGCTCAGAGTGGAGGGAGCGGAGGACGGCGAGCACACAGTCCTGGTGAAGGAGGTACAGAGGGATTTCCTCAAGGACCACATCCTTCACGTCGACCTCCAGAAGGTACACGACGACGAGGAGATCCAGGCCACCGTATCCCTGCACTTCACCGGCGAGGCGGTAGGGGTCAAGGCGGGAGGCATTCTCAACCACTACCTCTACGAGGTGCGCGTGCAGTGCCTCCCGAAGGACCTGCCGGAGAGCATAGAGGTGGACGTATCCCACCTCAACCTCAAGGAGAGCCTCCGGGTGGCCGACCTGCCCCGGCTGGAAGGCATAAAGTACCTGAACAAGCCGGAGGAGATAGTGGCCGCCGTGACCCCCAAGCGGGTCCGGGAGGCGGCCCGGGTGGTGCGCACGCTCTTCGAGGCCGAGCCGGAGGAGGAGTCCGCGGCGGCAGAATCCGTGGAGGGAGCGGGCCCCGAGGGAGAGGCCTCCGCCCCGGCGGAAGGCGAAGAAGAGACCACCGGGCCTTCCGGAGAAGAGGGATAAGGGCGGCTGCGGCGGAGCGGCGCGCAAGTGGTCGCACCATCGAGCCCTTGCTTGTAATCTAATCGTCACCAACGCCTGCATGGGCGGCACGGCCGCCCCTTTTCATGGGGAAGGGTCATGTTCCTGGTGTTCGGTCTGGGAAACCCGGGGGAGCATTACCGCTGGACCCGCCACAACGCGGGTTTCTGGGCCGTGGAGATGCTGGCTCGCGACCACGGGGCTTCCTTCCAGCGAGGGAGGGGATATGACCTGGCCGAGACGGACTTTTACACCGAGCGCGTCTTTCTGGCCCGCCCCCTCACCTATATGAACCTCAGCGGGAAGGCGGCGCGCCGGTTGAGGCGCAAGCTCCACGTGGCACCGCAGAACATACTGGTCATCCACGACGACATCGACCTGCGGCCAGGGACCATCCGCATCCGCATGGGCGGCTCATCGGGTGGCCACCTGGGGGTCCAGTCGATCATCGAGCATCTGGGGACCCGGGAGTTCCCCCGCGTGAGGGTGGGTGTGGGGAGGCCGCCGGAGGGAGTGGACCCCGCCGAGTACGTCCTCGCGGAGATGCGCGGGGAAGAACTGGAGGAGTTCCTCTCCTGGTGCGAGAGGGCGGCGGAGGCCGCTGAGGCGGTGATAATGGACGGCCTGGACACGGCCATGAACCTCTTCAACACCCGCCCCGCCTCCTGAGCCGGAAAAGGAACCGGCGGCAAGGGAAGGACCGCCGGACGAACCAACGAATCGGCGAGCCCTTGCCTCCCCCGGCCCCTCCTCCCCCCGCGGCGCCGTGAGGTGGAGCGGTGAAGGGAAAAGGGCACCGGGGGAGAAGAATGCACCCGGAAGGCGGAGGGAAAGGCAGTGAAGAGACGAAGG
The DNA here is from genome assembly GCF_015711935.1 of Candidatus Solincola tengchongensis. Lineage (NCBI taxonomy): Bacteria > Bacillati > Actinomycetota > Candidatus Geothermincolia > Candidatus Geothermincolales > Candidatus Geothermincolaceae > Candidatus Solincola > Candidatus Solincola tengchongensis. The sequence continues at coordinate 12,917 of NZ_JACVJJ010000079.1, read as the reverse complement.
AGAGGAGGGACGTGGAGAAGATAGCACCCGGGAGGTGCAGGGGGAAAGGGAGGCGCGAATCCCTATGCCCCGTAGTGAACCGGCAAGTACTGATCGCGCTACTTCCCGCCCTGCTCCTACTCTTCTCCACGGCGGTCGTAGGCTGCGGGGGCAAGCCCACCGAAGCAGCGGAAAAGACGAGGGAAGCGGTGGGCATCATCTCATCCTCCCGGGAGCTTCTCGAGGACCTCCTCCTTCTGGACCAACGCTTCAACTCCCTGGGCCAGCGCTACCCATCCATCGAGGACACCCTGGCCGAGGGCAGGTCCCTGGCCGAGATGGCCATGGTGGACGTGGAAGAGCTGGAATCGCGCTACACGCGGTCGCGCGACCTCCTGCGGGAAGCGGCGGACGCCGAAGGGGCGGGCAAATACCGCGATTACGCCCTGCTGGCCCTGGACGCCGTGGAGCCGGTGCTGGAAGCGGTAAGGTTGAACCGGGAACTGCTGGACGCCGTCCACGACATGCTGGACGTGATACCCATGGCCGAGAGCGCCGAACAGCTGTCCTACTACGTGGAGGAGATAGGCCGCCTCACGGAGGAGGTCTCCGAGCTCCTGCGGCGCGGGGCGGAAGCCGCGGAGGAGGCCGACGCCTACTCGCGGGAACACGGACTGTGAGGAGCGGAATCATGCTCGGGGTGAGGCACGCAGCCGCACGGGCAAGGAGAGGAAGGGCGCCCCGCGAGGGGAGACCCGGAATGGTTCTACCCCACCATCTCCCGTCCTCCTCCGCCGTTCTCATCCTGGCGGCGGCTCTCGCTTGGGCGTTTTTCGCCGGATGCACTCCGCGGGCCATGCGCTATGCCCGGGAGACCCGCTCCAGCTACATCTCCGCGCGGGCGGTGCTGGCGGAGGTCAAGGAATTCCCCTCCGCCATGGAAGAGGTGCTGCGCTCGCGGAACCCGGAAGACCTACCCTCGCGTGCCGGTGCCCTCATCAGGGAGGCCCGGGACCTGATCCCCGAGGCCGCCTCCGCCTTTCGCACGGTGAAGGAAAGGATCGACCTCCTGCGCGGCGAGGGAGAGGGGGCGTACACCTCCTATGCCGCGGCCATGCAACACTTGGTGGACCTGAACCTGAAGGTGCTGGAGCTCTTCGGGGAGTTCATCGGACTCAGCGCCGCGGCGCTGGAAGGATTTCCCTACACGGACAACCCCTCCAATCTCATGCCCACCTTAAACCGCATGGATGAGCTCATGGCCGGTGTGGAGGAGCTTTCCTCCCGCATCGCCTCCGGGGAGGAGGAGGCGGAGAGCCTCTTCCGGGCCCTGGAGGAATGAACCTTCGGCCGGCGCCCGTCCGGCCCCATGCCAGACCTGAAGCGTGCGGATGGGCCGGAAAAACCGCGTTTCACAAGGCAACTCGGTCCGCCTGCACGCCCCACGGGCGGGCATCTCAAGGCTGGTTGTCGCCGCCGAAGAGCTCGCTCACCGATTCGTCCTTGAAGACGCTGGCGATGGTGTTGGCGAATATGGAGGCGATGGAGAGCACCTCCACCTTCTCCGAACGCCGTTCCTCGGGGATGGGAAGGGTGTCGGTGACCACCACCTTCTTCAGGGGGCATCCGTCTAGCCTTTCCTTGGCCGGACCGGAGAAGATGCCGTGGGTGGCGCAGGCGTATATCTCCTTGGCCCCCGCTCCCGCTAGGGCCTCCGACGAGGCGGCCAGGGTCCCCGCGGTGTCGATCATGTCGTCCACCAGTACCGCCGTCTTCCCCTTGACCTCTCCCACGATGTGCAGGACCTCGGCCTGGTTGTGGCCCGGCCGCCGTTTGTGGAGGATGGCCATGGGCACCCCGAGATGGTCGGCGTACTTCTTGGCCATCTTCACCCGACCGGCGTCCGGCGATACCACCACCACGTCGTCGCCCACGTTGCGGGAGATATAGGAGGCCAGCAGGGGCACGGCGGTGAGGTGGTCCATGGGGCCGGAGAAGAAACCCTGTATCTGTCCGGCGTGCAGGTCCATGGTCAGGATGCGGTCCGCTCCGGCCACGCGGATCATGTCCGCCACCAGCCGCGCGCTTATGGGCTCCCGGGCCAGGGTCTTCTTGTCCTGGCGGGAATACCCATAGTAGGGAATCACGGCGGAGATGCGCTTGGCGGAGGCCCGTTTGAGGGCGTCTATCATCAGCAGCAGCTCCATCAGGTGGTCGTTTATGGGCTCCGTGCAGGTCTGGATGACGAAGGCGTCCGAGCCCCTCACGCTCTCCTCGTAGCGTACGTAGAGCTCCCCGTTGCTGAAGGTCTTGAGCTCCACCTTCCCCAGGCTTATCCCCAGGTGGCCGGCGATCCGGCGCCCCAGCTCCGGATAAGACCTTCCACTGAAGATCATCAACTTCTTACGGGTTATCTCCTTCAAGTCCCTCCGCCTCCTTCTTGGCCCTCTTACCGTATTCAAGGACGTTCCTCTGCCTGCTGCGCTCGATCCCCAGGGCCCCCGGGGGCACGTCCCTGGTGATGGTGGAACCGGCACCGGTGACCGCACCCTCACCGATGCGCACGGGGGCCACGAACATGGTGTCGCTGCCGATGAAGGCCCGGTCCCCGATCACCGTGCGGTGTTTGCGTACCCCGTCGTAGTTGCAGGTGATGCTCCCCGCCCCCACGTTCACGTCCTCACCGATCTCCGCGTCCCCCATGTAGCTGAGGTGCGGGACCTTACTCCTCCTCCCCACCACGGTCTTCTTCATCTCCACGAAGGTCCCCGCCTTGGAGCCGGCGCGCAGCACCGTGCCCGGCCGTAGGCTGGCGAAGGGGCCCACGCTCACCCCGTCCTCGAGCTCGCTCTCCCTGATCACCGCCTGCTCCACGGTCACCCCGTCCCCCAGGCGGGAGTCCACGATGCGCACCCCGGGCCCCAGGAGGCAGTCGCGCCCGACCACCGTCCTGCCCTCCAGGATGACCATGGGCCGCAGGACGGTATCCCTCCCGATGACCACCTCGGGACCTATATAGGTGGTGGCCGGGTCCTCTATGGTCACTCCTTCCTCCATCCACCGCCGGTTGATGCGGGCGCGCATGATCTCCTCCGCCATGGCCAGGTGGACCCTGGAGTTGACCCCCAGCACCTCCTCCGGGTCCTGAGTGGTATATATTTCCAGAACTCCCTCGCGGGCTAAAAGGGCGAGGGCATCGGTCAGAAAGTACTCGCCCTTGGCGTTGTCCGGCCTCAGGCGGGGGAGCACCGCTTCCAGCCGCTTCCAGTCGAAGACGTAGGTGGAGGTGTTCACCTCCCGGATGGACCGCTCCTCCTCGCCCGCTTCGCTCTCTTCCACCACGGCGGCCACCGCCCCCCGTTCGTCCCTCTTTATCCTCCCGTATCCCGTGGGGTCCTCGAGCACCGCAGCGAGGATGGTGGCCGCCGGCCGCCTCTCCTCGTGCCTCCTTATCAGGGCGCGGAGGGTTCCCGTGGTGATGAGCGGGGAATCGGCGGTGAGCACCAGGACCTCGTCTTCCCTCACCTGGGGAGCGGCGACCATCACCGCATGGCCCGTGCCCTTCCTCTCCTCCTGGTGGACGCACTCGGCGCGGTCGCCGACCACGGAAGCCACCTCGTGGGCACCGCTTCCCAGAACAACCAGTACGCGGTCGATCAGGCCCTCTTCCCTGAGGGGCTGCAGGGCGTCCAGCACCCAGGCCACCATGGGCTTGCCGCACACGGCGTGCAGCACTTTGGGCCGGTCGGATTTCATGCGCGTCCCCTCGCCCGCGGCGAGGACCAGGGCCAGGCGGCTCAACTCTTCTCCCTTTATCTGGCTTTCTGTCGACGCCATTATTGTATCCGAGACCCGGTGACAGACCAAACCTTGCCATCGAGCCGGAGATCCCCGACGGCGACCCGCGGGCGGCGCTCGGCTACGGAATCGTGTTTGTTCGCACCCTCGCTTACCTCACATGCCTAGGCATCACCCACGAGACAAAGGGTCCACGCATGCAAAGCGGCAGCCCGTGTGCCCCCGCCGGGCACGTTCCACCCTCCCCCGGCGCGATAAAGAGAGCGGGAGCGAAAAAAAGAGGGCTCACAGCCCTCCTTCATACTGGCTGGGGCGGTAGGATTCGAACCTACGATCGCGGCTCCAAAGGCCGCTGCCTTACCGCTTGGCCACGCCCCATCAGACCCGCCCCTCAGACCGCGTCCTCGGGGACCGGCTCTCCTTTCTCCTTCTTCATCTTGAAGAACTCGTGAAGGACCGCTCTCTGTATCTTCTCCCGGGTCTCGGCGTTGAGGGGATGGGCGATGTCCTTGAAATCCCCGTTGGGCAGCTTCCGCGAGGGCATGGCCACGAAGAACCCCCTATCCCCGTCGACCACCCTGAGGTCGTGGACCACGAAGCAATCGTCGATGATGATGCTGGCGATCCCCTTGACCATGTTCATGTCGATCTCGCGCACGGTAACCCTTGTGATCTCCACCGTCTTCCCCCAATGAGTCTACCGCCGGAAACTTATAAACATATTATTCTCATCCGTCCGGGTTTTCAAGAAAACCCGGCCACATCCCCCTTTTCCGCGTCAGGGCGCGGGCTCCACGATGACCACGCCGTGGCTGCAGAACCTGCTCACCTTGACCAGGGGGGCCACCTCCCCCATGCGCGAGGCGAGGAGTTCGGCCTCTTCGCGCCCCGGAGCGAGCATGAAGACCGTGGGCCCGCTCCCGCTGACCAGTGCCCCCAGGGCTCCGGAACGGCACGCGGCCTCCAGGAGGCCCGCCAGTTCCGGAAGGAGCGCGCAGGCCGCGTCCTGGAGCGCGTTGTAGAGATGCGCGGCCGCGCCCGCCGCGTCCCCCGCGGCCAGCGAATCCAGGAGGGGCCGTGGACCGCCGGCCGGAGGCTCGGCGGGGGGGAGGAGGTCGAAACGCCGGTAGACCTCCGACGTGGAGAGACCTTTTCCGGGATTTACCAGAACCACCGGGAACGGAGGAGCCTCTTCCACCGGGGTCACCACCTCCCCCCGCCCCTCCCCCAGGGCCGTCCCCCCGACCAGGAAGAAGGGGACGTCGGAACCCAGGCGCGAGGCGAGGCGGAAGAGCTCCCTTTTCCCAAGCCCGGCCCCGCTGAGGTGTTCCAGTCCGCGAAGCACGGCGGCGGCGTCCGAGCTCCCTCCCCCCAGACCCGCCGCCACCGGTATCTCCTTGGTCAGCCTTATCCTGACCCCCGCGGATATGCCGGCCGTTTCCAGGAACAGCCGGGCGGCGCGGTGGCAGAGGTTGTCCTCCCCGGACGGGGCTCCCCCTTCCACCTCCAGGTGGATGCCGCGGTTCCCCGGCTCCAGCTCCAGCTCCACCAAGTCGAACCATTCCACGGCCTGGAGCACGGTACGCACCCGGTGGTAGCCGTCCCCGCGGCGCGGACCCACCTCGAGGTAGAGGTTTATCTTCGCCGGAGCCTTCAGCAGGAGCTTCCCGTACAAGGCCTCCGTCCTTTACGCGTCCCACCTTTCGTCTATCTTATCACCGTCCCAGCCATCCCTCCGCACCGGGTAACGCTCTTTCCCCAAGCCGAGCTTCCCTTTTAAGGTAAGCGGGGCACGGGGACGTCGGCGCCGGCCCGGGTTTATCATGTAGGCGTGAAGGCCCGGACGCCGCGAGGTCGTGTGGACCCCCGCCGGCGTGACCGCAACATGAGGAAGCCCGTTTCCCCTCCGGGAAGAGAGCGGAAAGCCGCAGGGAAACGCTTTGCCCGCCGCCGGGTGCCGGCGCGGAGGCGGGAAGCGCGAAGCCATGCAGAGCCGAAGGCGACGCGGAAAGTCGCTTTCCCGTCCCCCTGGGAGGCGTAAATGGGAGAACTTACCAAACCGAGCGTGGTGGCGGAGATACTGGAGCGGCACGGCATACGCCTCAGTCGCTCCCTGGGGCAGCATTTCCTTGTCGATTCCAACGTGCTGAACCGCATTCTCGAGGGGGCCGAACTCGGACCCGGCGACGCCGTCCTGGAGATAGGGCCCGGGATCGGGACCCTCACCGAGGAGCTCTGCGAACGCGCCGGGCGGGTGGTGGCGGTGGAGGTGGACGCGCGCCTGAAATCGGTGCTGGACGAGATGCTCGGGGAGCGGCCCAACCTCCTCACCGTGAGGGGCGACGCCATGCGCATCGACCTGGCCGGGTTCTTCTCCCCCCAAGAGCGGGTCAAGGTGGTCTCCAACCTGCCCTACAACGTGGCCACCCCTCTCCTGCTCCGGATAATGCGGGAACTCCCGCAGGCCAGGCTCCTGGTGGTGACCGTACAGCGGGAGCTCGCCGACCGCTACCTGGCCTCCCCGGGGGAACCCTCTTACGGGGCGGTGTCGGTCAAGGTGCAGTTCCTGGCCCGGCCCCGCCGCCTGGCCCAGCTGGCCCCCACCGTTTTCCTCCCCCCACCCCGCGTGGGCTCCACCCTCCTGCGTCTGGAGAGAGTGGGCCCCGTGCCCGGGACGGACTACGTCCGTTCCTTCTTCCTCTTCCTGGACGCCTGTTTCTCCAACCGCAGGAAAATGCTGGTAAATGCGCTTGGAGGGGGCAGGAGGCCTTACCGCTCCAGGGAGGAGGTGGCCTCCGCCCTGCGGGAGCTGGGGCTCCCACCCACCGCGCGGGCCGAGGAGCTCTCCCTTCGCGAACTCCTGGGCCTCCACCGCCTTCTGGGCCCGTGAGCTCCCGGCCGTCTTTCCGGCAAAACAGCCGGCTCGAGCACTTCCCGTTCGGCCACCCGTGCGCATATCCGCCGGTCGGCACACGGCCACCGTTTGTAATAAACTCCCTCACCGCCTTCGGCCCCGATCGCCGGGGCACGTAAGAGCGGCCGTTCCTCTCTCCTCCGAAGCCGGCTCCATTTTCCCACGGCTTACCCTCCCTACCGGGCGGCGCTGCCCGATCCGGAACGCCACCTCCCGCGGCACCGGAGAAGGGGAAGATGGCTGGTATAGGGAAGGAACGCCCCCGCAACTAGCTCTTCCTGGACGTCCGTGGCCCCGGACGTTGCACCGCGCGTACGCCAGCCGCCATCTTCCCTCCGACGCTCCTCGCCCTCGACCACCCTCCCAGCGGGCGGCGCTGCCCGATCCGGAACGCCACCTCCCGCGGCACCGGAGAAGGGGAAGATGGCTGGTATCGGGAAGGAACGCCCCCGCAACCTGCTCTTCCTGGACGTCCGTGGCCCCGGACGTTGCACCGCGCGTACGCCAGCCGCCATCTTCCCTCCGACGCTCCTCGCCCTCGACCACCCTCCCAGCGGGCGGCGCTGCCCGATACGGAAAGGTCGGCTTCAGGGATGCCGGTGAGAGCTCTCCTGGACGTGCTTCGGGAAAGAGCGCCTTTCCCCTCCACGCTCGCCGGAAGACACGCCGGCGACAAGGGCGCAAGGCGGGCGTGAACCCCCCCGCGAATCCTCCGCCGCGCCCCCCTCACCGACCCGAACGCGGCGGCAGCGGCGGGGAGAAGGCCACACAAAGAGAAAGGGCGGGCCGCATGCCCGCCCCCGGGAAAATCACAATCCTCTTACTTGCGCTTCAGCTCGTTGATGCACTTCTGGCAGATGCGGTTCCCCTTGAAGGTGCGCGTGTTCTCCGCGCTTCCGCAGAGCACGCACCCCGGCTTGTACTTGGTCAGGACGATCCTCTCCCCGTCAACGAAGATCTCGATGGGGTCGCGCTCCTTGATGTCCAGGGTCCTACGGAGCTCCATGGGGATGACTATCCTCCCCAGTTCGTCGATCTTCCTCACGATACCCGTCGCCTTCATGTCTCGCCCACCCTTTCCTCGTTTTTCCGGCCCTCAGGGCCGGGTCCATACCAGCTTTATCCTTGACAACAAGCGTTCATTCCAGGCTTATAATTATAGGAACGAGCGGAAAAGGATGTCAAGAAAATTTTACCTTTTTTTGCATAGGAAGGAAAAAATGAACAAATCGTTTTACGTAACCACGCCCATCTATTACGTCAACGACATGCCTCACATCGGCACCGCCTACACCACGGTGGCCGCCGACGCCCTCGCCCGTTACCACCGCCTCAAGGGTGAGGAGGTCTTCTTCCTCACCGGGACGGACGAGCACGGCCAGCACGTGGCCCGCGCCGCCGAACGCCACGGCGTGTCTCCTCAGGAGTGGGCGGACCGCATGGTGGTGCATTTCACCGAGGTCTGGAAGCGCCTGAACATAAGCAACGACTACTTCATCCGCACCACCGACCCCAAACACGTGGAGGTGGCCCGCAAGTTCATCCAGCTCCTCTACGACAAGGGGGACATCTACCTGGACACCTACGAGGGCTGGTACTGCGTCCCCGACGAGTCCTTCTGGCTCCCCTCCCAGTTGGTGGACGGGAAGTGCCCCCAGTGCGGGAGGGAGGTGGAGATGGTGCAGGAGGAGAACTACTTCTTCCGGCTCTCCGCCTACGCCGACCGGCTGCTCTCCCACATCGAGTCCCACCCCGAGTTCGTGCAGCCGGAGATCAGGCGCAACGAGGTCATCAGCTTCATCAAGCAGGGCCTCACCGACCAGAGCATCAGCCGCAAGACCATCACCTGGGGCATACCCCTTCCCTTCGACGAGAGCCAGGTGATGTATGTGTGGTTCGACGCCCTCCTCAACTACATCAGCGCCATCGACTACGGGCTCGACGAGGAGCGCTTCCGCCGCACCTGGCCAGCCGACGTACACCTCATCGGTAAGGAGATCCTGCGCTTCCACGCCATCGTCTGGCCGGCCATGCTCATGGCCGCCGACCTCCCTCTCCCCCGCCAGGTCTTCGCCCACGGTTGGCTGACCGTGGAGGGAGAGAAGATGTCCAAGTCCAAGGGCAACGTCATCAGCCCGCACGAGCTCATCGACGAGTACGGCGTGGACGCCTACCGCTATTACTTCCTGCGCGAGTTCTCCTTCGGCTACGACGGCAATTTCTCCCGCGAGAACATGACCGGGCGCTACAACGCCGACCTGGCCAACTCCCTGGGGAACATGGTCAGCCGGGTGCTGGCCATGGTGGAGCGCTACCGCGGCGGGACGGTCCCGGAGCCCTCGGACCGGGAGGAGGAACCGGACGTCGCCCTGCGGGAGAGCGCCGCCCGGGTCTTTCCGGAGGTCGACCGGAGCATGGAGCGGCTGGCCTTCAACGAGGCCCTGCAGGCCATCTGGAACTTCCTGGCAGCGATCAATCGCTACGTGGACGAGACCGCCGCCTGGGACTTGGCCAAGGACCCCACGCTCTCCAGGAGGCTGGACACCGTCCTCTACAACATGGTGGAGGCGGTCAGGCTGACCGCACTGCTGGTGGTCCCCTTCCTGCCCGCCACCGGGGAGGGCATCTGGCGGCGCCTGGGCTTCGCCGATCCCATCCATGCCCACCATCTCCCGGAGGCCGCCGCCTGGGGCCTATTCCCCCCCGGGCAGAGGGTGAGCAAGGGAGAGCCCCTCTTCCCCCGGAAGAAATGAGCGCGCCGGGTAGGAGAGCGCGAGGGCCGGCGGTCCCGGAGGTCCCGCCCCGGGAGGGTCATGGCCACCCGCCCCTCGCCCTGGTGGACACCCATGCCCACCTCGACCTCCTGGGAGAGGACGTGGGTGAGGCCCTCCGCCGGGCCCGCGAGGCCGGGGTTGCCGGGGTGGTCACCGTAGGCATCAACCTGGAGTCCAGCCGTAGTGCGGTGGAGATGGCCCACACCTACCCGGGTGTCCGAGCCGTGGTCGGCGTTCACCCTCACGACGCCGGGGAAATGGACCGGGAGGCCCTGCGGGAGTTGAAGCGGCTTGCCGCGGACCCTGCGGTGGTGGGCATCGGCGAGACCGGGCTGGATTTCTACCGCGACCTCTCCCCCCGCCCGGACCAGGAGCGCGCCTTCCGCGCCCAGCTCGAGCTGGCGCGCGAGCTGGGCCTGGCGGTGGTGGTCCACGACCGGGAGGCCCACGCGGAGACCCTGCGCGTACTGGAGGAGTACGCCCCCTTCGATGGAAAGCTGGTCATGCACTGTTTCTCCGGGGACCTGGAGATGGCCCACGCCGTCCTGGAGATGGGGGGATACATATCCGTGGCCGGGCCGGTCACCTTCCACAACGCCAGGAGGTTGCAGGACATCGTGCGTGCCCTCCCCCTGGACCGCCTCCTCGTGGAGACCGACTGCCCCTTCCTCTCTCCCCACCCCTACCGGGGGAAGCCCAATTCCCCGGCCCGCCTGGTGCTCGTCGCCTCCAAGGTGGCCGAGCTGAAGGGGGTGCCCCTGGAGGAGTTGCGCCTTGCCGACCCCTTCGTGCGGGGATGACCCCACACGCCGGGACGCCCCGCCGCCCCGCAGAACACCCATCCCCAGGCCAATCCATCAGCCCTGAGGAACCCCTATTCCAGGGAGTTCCCTCCCAGGGAAAGGAAGAAGGACGGCCAGGCGAGGAGGGCCGTCAGGTTGAGGTCCCTCTTCACTCCCTGCCCCTTGCTGCGGACCAGGAAAACACCGGGCTCGACGGAGGAAAAGGGGAAGATGAAGCCGAAAACTCCCCAGCTGGCCAGCATCAGGAGCACGCAGCCCCGGTGGATACTGGAAAATTCCACCTTCCCCGGCGTCTCTTCTGGGCATCCCCGTTCTTCGGGCACTCGCGTTCCGAGACGTCCCCTTCCCCGGAAACCGCTCCGGCTGCCGCCTCACGAGCTTCCCTGCCCTCCCCCCCTGCTTTCCAGCCAGGAGCGGTAGACATCCCTCTGGGAGACCCCGTGCCTCTTGGCCACCGCCCTCACCGCCTCCCGTGTCCGCTCTCCCCCGCGCACCAGGGCGGCCACCTCCTCGGCCAGCCGCGGGAGGGGTGGCGCCTCCGCCTCCCCACCCGGCGCCACCACCAGGACGAACTCCCCCCGGGGTTTCCTCTCGGCCAGCACCCCTAAAAGTTCCGAGGCCGTGCCCCGCAGGACCTCCTCGTGGAGTTTGGTCAGCTCCCGGGCGACGACCACCGGCCTTTCGGGGGCCATCTCCGCGATGTCGCTCAGGGTCTCGAGAAGGCGGTGCGGGGCCTCGTAGAGGACCACCGCTTCTCCCTCTCCAAGTAGGCTCATGAGGCGCGAGCGCCGCTTTGCCCTGGATGGGGGCAGGAACCCCTCGTAGCGGAAGCGCCTCAGGGGGAGGCCGGAAAGGGCCAGGGCCGCGGTGAGGGAACTGGGGCCCGGGACCACCTCCACTTCCAGGCCCCGCCGGACGCATTCCTCCACGGCCCGGAAACCGGGATCCGCCACCCCGGGCATACCCGCGTCGCTGATCAGGGCCACCCTCTTCCCCGCCTCCACCTCCCGGGCCACGGCGAGGGCCTTCTCCCTCTCGTTGTGCCCGTGGTAGGAGGTGAGGGGGGTATGGATGTCGTAACGGGCGAGCAGCTTGCGGGCCCTCCGGGTGTCCTCGGCGGCTATGAGGTCGGCCTCGCGCAGCACGCGCAGCGCCCGGAGAGTGATGTCCTCGAGGTTCCCGATGGGCGTGCCCACCAGGTAGAGCCTGCCCCTGCCGACATCCGCCATCTTTCCCACATCCCTTTTTCGCGCCCGCCCGAGCCCCACAAGGGCCGCCAACCGCCGACGCGATCGCCGACGACCTTACCCATCATTAGATCCATCATTAGATTATCGACCGGCGAGGCCGGAGAACAGCCCGGGGCCGGTATGCCTCGGGACGCCGCGATGTCCCTCTCCGGGCGATCACCTCAAGCCCCGTCTTTCTCGACCAAGGACGAAGACCATCTTACGCGAGGATTACCGAGTCGGAAGGATCACCGGTGAAGCCCCACCTTCCCGTCCGCCCACGGCATTCCCTTCGCTCAAGGCCGCAGATCCCGGCTATCCTACACGAGGAAGAAAGGGTTTTGAGAATGGCTGTGAAATACCCCCCGCCGTCCCGTCCATCCAGGGTCTTCCTCCCCATGAGGGTCGTCGCCGGCTGGGGGTGCGACAAGAGCCATCCGCATTCAGCGGCGAGGGAACCCTTCAAGGCGTCCCGCCGTGCCGGGCTAGAAGCTTTTCCACCAGCTCGAGCTGGACGTCGTAGTCCAGATAGGGAGCGAGTTCGGCCAGGCGCCGGAGGATACGCGCCGTGGCGTAATACATGTAGATGGGTTGCGGCCGGCTGTCAAGCCGGCAGCAGATCCCGCTCTCCGTCAGCTCCTCCAGGGACCTCTCCACTTCCTCCTTCGACCTTCCCAGGCGCATGCCGATCCTCTCGGCGCTGTCCACGGTCTCCGGATTGTCTTTGAAGAAGGTGATGATCTCCAGCTTGACGCGGTCGATATCCGAATCGCGGACGATGAACTTCCCTATCCTCGCCAAGTCAACACCTCGGATTCAACCCGTGTTCCGTTCCCTCCGGCAATATCGCCTCCCCGGCGGCTCCGCGGGTTCGCCCCACCGGTCAAGCCTAGGTCCCCGACGACCCGCTTACCGCCTGCGGGACATTTAAGATTTATTTCGGCATATGGCCGCGCGCGCTTTACCTACGCCGATCCATCAGACCAAGCGAAAACGGCCTTTCCCCCTTCATGGACATCATTACGGCCCAAGGACGGCCTCCCCTCGCCAGGGATGGAAAAGACATGCCTTCGGCCGTGAGGCGCGGCGCATCGTTTCGGCAGGCCCTCACGGGTTGGGGGGAGTTTGGAGACCACCCGATCCTCCCGGCAAAACAAGCAAATCGGCGGAAGTGAAGTGGAGACCCCCCAAACGTTTGATCCTAATCGGTGCTGTATCGTTTCAGTAGGCGCTTTCCGGGTTGAAAAGAGTCGAGAGACCACCCTATCATCCTGACAAAACAAGCTAAGTTAACAGGAAGAAAGGGGTGATCTCTCTTGCTGAACGAAATCATACTACGTCTTGCGGAGGAAGCGAAGGGGATAGAGGAGATAGAGGAAAGGACGGCGGAGTTGGTCTTCGAGCTGGGCCGGGCCATACT
>NZ_JACVJJ010000078.1:0-46436 GCF_015711935.1 Candidatus Solincola tengchongensis | reverse complement strand
GGAAAGCCCTTCACCGTGACCACCGGCGGCGGAGGGGGGTCCGCCGGGGGCTGGCAGACGCAGCTCTCGGGCGTCAATTCCCTCTACGGCGTGGACGCCCTGAACTCCACCGCCGTCTGGGCGGTGGGTGCCGGCGGGACCATCCTCCGCTACAACGGCACCTCGTGGACCAGCCAGAACTCCGGGACCACGAACGCCCTCTACGACGTCAGCGCGGCGGCCGCCAACCGGGTGTGGGCGGTGGGTTACCAGGGCATCCTGCTCTATTACGACGGCACCTCCTGGAAGGAGCAGGACAGCGGGCAGGAGGGCCACCACCTCTACGGCGTGTACGCCGCCGACTCCTCCCACGTCTGGGCGGTGGGGGAGCTGGGGAGCATCGTCTACTGGAACGGCACCTACTGGACCCACCAGGAGAGCGGCACCACTGCCAACCTGCGCAGCGTGGAGGGAACGGGCACGAACAACGTCTGGGCGGTGGGCGACGACGGGACCATCCTCCGCTACAACGGTTCCACATGGAGCAAGGTGACCGGGGTCACCGCCGATGACCTCACCGACATCTGGGTGAAGGACGCGAACAACGTGTGGGTCATGGGTGTGGACCTCTATTACTTTAACGGGACTTCGTGGAGCACCATCATGACCGGCTGGACCGAAGGCCTGCTCTGCGTGGCCGGGCTGGCCCCCACCAGCGTGTGGACGGGCAGGTGGTACGGGGTCATCCATTACTGGAACGGTTCCGACTGGGAGGTGCAGTACCCCGACGACACCTACAAGGGAGACATAAACGACATCGACATCCTGGACTCCACCCATATATGGGCGGTGGGAGGATCGGGCTGGGGGAACCTCGACGGCTTAGTGGCCTTCAAGGGGTCCGTCTAGCGGCGAGCCGGCGTTCATGCGGCACGAGGCAAGCCCGTATGAGCCACATCATGGTTGAACAGCTTGCGCTCCTGCTTGTATATTTTCGTCCTCCGCTGGGAATATTACGGATGCGAAAGAAGGTCGTTGGGCGCGCTCACCGATTATAGGGAAGCGCCCTCAAGGAGGACGGAAAGGAGTACCGAGATACAAGGAGGTAGGTTATGAGCACCATGGACAACCTCAAGGAGGCCTTCGCCGGGGAATCCCAGGCCAACCGCAAGTACCTGGCCTTCGCCAGGAAGGCCGAGGAGGAAGGCTACGCACAGGTGGCCAAACTCTTCCGCGCCGCCGCGGAGGCGGAGACGGTGCATGCCCTCGCCCATCTGCGGGTCATGGGGGGCATCGGCTCCACGGAGGAGAACCTGCGCCAGGCCATCGAGGGAGAGACGGCGGAGTTCCGCTCCATGTACCCCCGGATGATGGAGGAAGCCAAGGCGGAGGGAAACGATTCCGCTTACATCTCCTTCGCCAATGCCAACGCCGTGGAGGAGATCCACGCCGGGCTCTATCAAAAGGCCCTGGACAACCTGGGCAACAACGAGGAGGTGGACTACTACGTCTGCCAGGTGTGCGGGAACACCGTGGAGAACGAGGCCCCCGAGAAGTGCCCCATCTGCGGCGCTCCTCGGAAGATGTTCAAGAAGGTCGACTGATCCTCCAACCTCGAACAACAGGCGAGGCCCGGGGCGCCCGGGCCTTCTTCATTTCGCGTTCCTCTCGCAATGAACCGATAATGGCCATGGCGATCACGGTCAGGATATCCATGTTCCGGAGGACGTGAACCCTCTGTACTCTTATCCGTAAACCGGCTTTGGCCCATGCTCCCTCCGGCGTTCTGCACGGCATTTTCAAGAAAAACCCCCTGCCAGAAACGGAATATACTTCCAAGATAAGGTAGAGAAGGGCGAGGAGGTGTTTGTTGAAAAAAGAAGAAGGCCTCAAATGGAGTGCGCGGGTTCGGCCGCTTTGAGGGGCGCGGAAAGCACGAAAACGCCTTGAAAATAAATTATGCCGGGGAGGAGGAGAGGGAGCTTGACTAAACCGCCCCTTTTCCGTCTCCATGCTTAGCATCCCAATCTTCCGTTGAGTATGATGCGGGATATATCCCCTCAAGCACAACCCTCCAAGAACGTCGGCTTCAGAACTCAGCGGGCGCGGCGGTGTCCGGGCGGTAGGAGCACGAAGAGCATGGCGTAAGGGAAGTTATCCGGATCGTAGGTGGAGAGGATGAGCCTGGTGAGCGTCTTGAGGACGGAATGAGGGAGGTACTCGCGCAGCTTACGGAACAGGAACTGCGGCCAGAAGAGGGGCGCCAGGCGCCGGAACTCCCTGCGCGCCCCGTCGGGGTCCTCCACGGCGAGGGCGGCTACTCTACCGGAGAACAGAGCCCCGTTCACCCCGAAGAGGAGCACCGGGCTCACCAGGCCGGCCAGCGTCCCGGCCAGTACGCGTCCTTCGTGGAAGAGGCGCGGCCCCCTCCACGAACCCAGCGGCCAGGCCGCCCAGGAGGCCACTCGGTCGTGCCAGGCATCGAACTCGATCCCTTCGTTTGCGGCCAAAAGGGACTTGAACCTCTCCTTCTCCCCGTCCGTGAGCGGGCGCTGCAGGCCGAAGACCAGGGCCCCGGCCACCTCCCCTTTCTGGAAATAATAACCAAATTCCCTCGTGAAACGGTCGAGGTAGATTATCACGCTCGGCCTCGACGGGTCGCCCTTGCCGGTGGCCAGGTGACAGAAAAAGGGGCGGCAGGGGATATCTAGGGCCTCGAAACCCTCGCGGTCCAGGCCCGTGGCCAAGATGGTGCGGGGCGGCAGCGCCTTAAGCTCATCCTTGGAGAACCTCCTGCCCAGGACGACCTCCACCCCCTCCTCGAGCGCACGCCGGTAGAGGACGTTCTCCAGGGAACGCTCGCCCCTCCCCCTCTCCACCGTGTATCCCTCCACCCCCCGCGGAAGGCCGAACTCGTACCGCCTCCCGTAAGCCCAGGCCCGGGTCACGGTCCAGGGCTCCAGAGCCTCCTCCACTTCCAGCCCCAGCGCGGAACGCACCGCCTCCAAGTTCAAAAGGGTGGAGTCGGCGTAGGACATGTCCCCTCCGACGTGCTCCTTTCCCTCGTAGACGGTGACCCGGTAACCTCGCCTGGCCAGGGTTATCGCCGCCGTGAGGCCGGCGAGCCCCGCCCCCACTATCTCCACCTCCTGGCTCATCTACGCCTCCGATCCATCCCCGTCCGGGTTGGAAGACCCTTCCTGACCGGATAAGCCTTCGCCGCAGCCCCAACGGCCGTGGCCGTGCCCTGAGGCGCTGCGGCAAGAATGCCTCCTCATGCGACAGGTCTTCCCGTCTTCCGCGCCCCTTGTGTTGGATCCCTCCCGTGAAGGCCTTTTCTCGTATATTTTCTCCTCGATGACATTCTATCCCAACGACCACGTCTGAAATCCCATACATGAGGCCGAAGCGCTTTCCCGTATGTCTTTCCTGGCACATTTCCCGCCGCGGCGACATCACCTCCGTTCCCCATCGGAAAAGGGAAACATCGCTCTGGATCCCGTGAAGGATGCGATTCCCCGCTTATAATCCCGGAATGAAGTTGTCGGGGGTATCGACTATATTTAACTTGGCGGCCTAAACCGTCCGTCCAAAGCAAGGAAAACAACATTGGGTGAAGCCCGCCTCCGTTTGAGTCAATATGTCGTTCAGGGTGAGCGTAGATGAGTTGGGAAAACCTCGTCCTGGGTATCCTGGGGTTACTGGTGGGAGGGAGCGTGACCGCCGTCCTCGTGAGTCACAAGCTGGCCGTGCGCCGCAGAGTCCAAGGGGACGCGGACCGCCTCTTCGCCAAGCCCCTGGAAGGGATTTCCAAAATCGCCGAAGCGGTGCTCCGCGAGGCGCGGCCCGAGTGGCCCCCACGGCTGGACCTGCACAGCCATGTCGCGGAAGCCTTCGACTCGCGCCTGGAGGAAATCGAAGGGCTGGAGAGGCTCTCCCTTCTCCCGGAAGGGTTCCGGCGCCTACCCGTGCTGTGCAGGAAAATATTGGAACGATACGCCGATTGCCGCTTATCCACCTGGGACAGGAGGCGGAGGGGCGAGGACGCCTCCGCCGAGGCGCAGCGGGAGCAGGAGGTGGCGGAGATCGCCGAGAGCCTCCAGGCGACGGTGATGGAGGCTACCTCCAGGATACGGGCCACCACCGCCTGGAATTACCGGAAACTGGAAGCGATGCTGGGCAAGGACGAGGGGCTGGCGGTGTTGGGGCAGCGCATCCTGGATTTGGAGGAGGCCCTGGAGGCGCTCTTCGAGCCAGCCCTGGAGGGAATGGCGGGCGGAGAGGGTGATTCCCGCCTCGCCTCCCTTCTTGAAGCACATGAAAGGCTCCGCCGCGCCGGGATAAACCTGGTGGCCTCGGAGAACCGCCCCTCCCCCACCGTACTGCGCGCCCTGGGAAGCGACCTCGCCGGCCGCTACCAGGCGGAGGGGTACGGCGGTTCCCTCTACGCCCGGCGCATCGTGGAGGAGGCGGAACGCCTGGCCCGCGAGACCTTCAAGGCCGGGCACGCCCTGGTGTCCCCCGTATCCGGGAACCTTTGCGTCCTTGCCGTCCTCTTCGCCTTCACCTCCCCGGGGGATGCTGTGGGACTCATCCCCTTTACCGCAGGCGGATACCCCTTCGGCGTGGAGAAATTCCACCGGCGGCGAGTCGCCATAGCCGCCGACCCGGAGACCCTGGAGATAGACGTCGGGGCCGCCGTCGAGGCTCTGATCCGGGAAGGGGCGAAGGTGGCCTTCCTGGGCGCCTCTTTCATCCCCTTTCCCCATCCGGTGAGGGACATACGCCGCCGGCTGGAGGAGGAGGGATACCAATGCCTGCTGGTATACGACGGGTCCCACGTGCTGGGCCTCATCGCCTGCGACGAGTTCCAGGACCCCTTACGCGAAGGGGCGGATATCCTCATAGGCAGCACCCACAAATCCCTCTTCGGACCTCAGGGCGGGCTCATCCTCACCGACAGGGCGGAGCTGGCGGTACGGCTCAGGCAATTCCTGGAACTCGACCTCCAGGAGGGCATCGGACTGGTGGACAACCCTCACCTGAACCGCATCGCGGCCCTGGGCCTGGCCCTAGAGGAAATCGGGCAGGACCCAGGCTACGGCCGCCGGGTCATAGAAAACGCCCGGGCTCTTGCCGGGGCCCTGCACGCCGCGGGCGTCCCGGTGCGCTTCGCGGGTAGGGGCTACACCGCTTCCCATCAGGTCCTCCTGGGATTGGGAGAGGAAGAGGCGATGCGCCTGTGCCGCGCCCTGGAAGCCCATGGCATCTTCGTGGACGCCTGGGGAAGGCTGGGCACCGCGGAGATCACCCGCCAGGGCATGGGAAGGGAGGAGATGGAGCGCATCGCCGGCTGGATAGCCGCCGTCTACCGGGGAGAGGAGCCGCCCGCGCTGGACTCCGAGGTCGGGCGGCTTGCGGAACGCTTTTCCGGGCCGTACACGTGAACCCCGATACCCGCCGGAGGCCCAGAGACCAGGCGTGCATCCGAGACCCGCGAGCCCGTCCATCCCCCTGGCAGGTGCGGGCGAAACCGGCTATATAGGGGCAACGAACCTGCGCCTGAAACCTGCGAGCACCCCCATCCACCTGCAGTTCGGACGGACGGTTTGTCGCCCGGCGATCCTCGACCCCGCCTGAAGCTCTCGCCCTGGAACCGCTGGTCCGAAACGGCCGGCAGGCATCGTGCCGCATGGGGTTACTCGTCTCAGCGATTGAGCACGAGTTGGACAGTGGGCAAACCCAGCACTGCCGTTCACAACACCGATCTGCAGCGGAATCTCGGCTCCTCCTCGCATGTCCGAGATCGATCCGCCCATTCGGTCTCCTGTCTGGTTCTGGGATATAATGGGTTGGCAGCAGTTTCCATGGCGCAACACGGGAGTGAAAGACAAAGGGCTAATGAAGAAAGGGGTCCGAGGACTTCCACGCTCTCAATCCCAAGCGGGGATGTCGAATCCGGCCCCCAGACCGCAGGTGTACCGCTGATGACACCGGAACGGTCATGCTGTCGCCTTCCGGCGCCAATCAGGGATGGGATGGCAAGGCCTTCTTTTA
This sequence comes from Candidatus Solincola tengchongensis, assembly GCF_015711935.1. Classification (NCBI taxonomy): domain Bacteria; kingdom Bacillati; phylum Actinomycetota; class Candidatus Geothermincolia; order Candidatus Geothermincolales; family Candidatus Geothermincolaceae; genus Candidatus Solincola; species Candidatus Solincola tengchongensis. Next base: position 40,400 of record NZ_JACVJJ010000078.1, on the reverse strand, counting down.
TGAGCATGGTTTTCTCAAACAAGACGCGGCACAGGCACCGAAGGGCGGTGTTGACCGCTATTCTCACCTTCTTCATCCTTCTTTTCTTTCCGGGAATCGAAACACCCAGGGCGGAATGGGAAGGAGGGCATTGTGCCGGAGCACTGCCCGGTACCTCTTCCATCTGGTTTTTCGCCGAGGGCTGCACCCGTCCCGGCTTCGAGGAATGGATTTGCGTCCTGAACCCCACGGACAGGCCGAGCGAGCTCTCCTTCCGCTTCCTGCTGCCCCAAGGGGAGAGCACCCCTTACATGGCTACCGTTGGGCCGGGCAGCCGTTTCACCCTCTCCGTCAATCATGTCGCCGGCACGGGCCTGGACCTCTCCGTGGCCCTGGAATCGGACATACCGGTGGTCGCAGAACGCTCCGTATACTTCCGATACGGGCCAGGGGGATGGGCGGGCGGCCACTGCGAACACGGTGCCTCTTCCGCCTCCGACACCTGGTTCTTCGCCGAGGGATGCACCCATCCCGGCTTCGAGACCTGGTTGTGCGTGGCCAACCCCAACCCCGCGGAAACCGCCGTTGAGGTGAACTTCATGCTCGGAGCGGGCCAGGGAGAGAATGCCTCAGCCGATTTCCGCATGCCACCGGGAAGCCGGCTTACCCTGCGGGCAGGGGATTTCGTCCCCCCGTCCGTGGACCTCTCCATGCGGGTGACCTCCTCGCGACCCGTGGTCGCGGAGAGGCCGGTGTATTTCGACTACCGGGGAGGATGGGACGGCGGGCATGTGGCCCTAGGCTCGACATCACCTTCCAATAAATGGTATTTTGCCGAGGGATGCACCCGGGAGGGGTTTGAGGAGTGGATCTGCCTGCTCAACCCCGGGGAGGAGGCGGCGAAGGTCACCCTTTCTTTCCTCTCCGCCTCCGAGGAACTGAGTCCTCAGGAGGTCACCGTCCCTCCACGGCGCCGACAAACGGTGTTCGTCAACCACGTGGTGGGCCCGGACAGGGACGTCTCCTGTGAGATAACCTCGACCCTCCCGGTGGTGGCGGAACGGCCTCTCTACTTCGCCTATGCCGGGCGCATACCGGGCGGCCACGTCACCGCGGGCGCCACCTCACTCGCCCGGGAGCTGTTTTTCGCCGAGGGCTGCACCCATCCCGGCTTCGACGCCTATTTATGCGTGATGAACCCCAACCCGCAGCCGGCCACGCTCCTGGCGACCTTCATGGAACCCTCCGGCCGCCATATCGAGTGGCGGCTAGCCCTCCGCCCCAGGAGCCGCCTCACCCTGAGCGCGCGTGAGGCGGTGGGCGCGGACAGGGAGTTCTCAGTGCGCATGGAATCGGACCTCCCGTTAGTAGCGGAACGGCCTCTCTACTTCGCCTACCGGCCCCTCTCCAGGTGCACGCTGACCTGCGTGGGCGATGTCAATCTGGACCTGGATCAGTTCGACATGGGTTACGGCTACGAATACCCGTGGACCGGCGTCGCCGGGCTGATGCAGGCGGCGGACCTTGCCTTCGCCAACCTGGAGTGCGCCGTCTCCTACCGGGGGAGCCCGGTACCCGGAAAGAGCTTCACCTTCCGCGGAAGCCCGGCCTCCATACCCGCCATGCGCGGGGCGGGCATCGACGTGCTCTCCCATGCCAACAACCATGCCCGGGATTTCGGGGGGGAGGCCCTGGTGGACACCCTCTTCCATCTGGAGGCCAACGGGATAGCTCACTGCGGTTCGGGGGCCGACATCACCCAGGCCCGCCGTCCCGCATATCTCACCGCGAACGGTCTCCGGGTGGCCTTCCTGGCCTATAACGACGTGAACTATTACGGCTGGCCGGCGGGGCCGGGTTATCCCGGAGTGGCGGACGCCTCCGACGCCGGGCGCATAGCCGCCGAGGTCTCCGCGGCCCGGGAGCGCTCCGATTTGGTGGTGGTCTCCTTCCACTGGGGCGTGGAAAAGGAATACGATCCCACTTCCCGCCAACGCTACCTGGCGCACCTGGCCGTGGACCACGGGGCGGACCTCGTCCTGGGCCATCACCCGCATGTCGTGCAGGGAATGGAGATATATAAAGGTAGGCTCATCGCCTACAGCCTGGGCAATTTCGTCTTCAACCCCGGGAGTGTGCAGGGGACCTACAGCGCGCTCCTTTCCGTGACCATGGAGTGCGGCCGCTTCGACACGGCGACCATCCGTCCCATACGCATCGTCAGCGGAAGGCCGGTGCTCATGAGCGGGCAGGAGGCGGCCTCCTGGCTCGGACAGATATCCTCTCTCTGCGCGGGCCTAGGTACCCCGGTCACCATCCGCGGGGATCTCGCCACCATCCCCTGAATCCTCCCGACCAACAGTCGATCACATATCCCGCCCTCTTCACGCGTTTGCCCAATCATGAAAAAGGTAGTTTCTGGGAATAGCGAAACCACCTACGGGAGAGAATCACCATCTATCGCTTTTATGGAGATCTCACAATTGTCACCTGACTCATCCGGAACTGGAGCCCTGCCGCTTTCGACGTCCTCGCAGGGCTCCGCTCCGCGGGATATGCGTTCTCATGGGGTAAAGAAACCCACCCACGGCGAAACAGCATCACCTATCGGAAAGGCGCATATGGAACGACGGGGCTTGTCTTCCCGGCGCCTCCAAGGCCCTTGCCGCGGACCAACTGCCGCAGCCGATGGAAGGTCGCCGACCGGATTCGTCAGGGCTCGAACCGGCCGTGTTTTCCCGTCCCCTCAGCGAAGCGGGAGGCACCCTTCAGCGCCTCCCCGCTGGCCAGGGTCTCCATCCCCAGCCGGAACTCGATCTCCATCCCCTCCTCGAAGGGCCTCCCCATCCCGCGGTAGAGGGCCAGGCGGTCGTTGCGCATACATACCTGGGGAAACCCGGCCAGTTGGGCGGCCAGCTTCTCCGCTTCTTCCCTGGCCTTACCCTTGGGTACCACGCGGTTCACCAGGCCCATGGCCAGCGCCTCCTCCGCCCCCACCGGGCGCCCGGTGAGGATGAGGTCCAGGGCCCGGCTCATGCCTATCAGGCGGGGCAGGCGCTGCGTCCCCCCGTCGATTAGGGGGACGCCGAAACGCCTCTCGAATATCCCCAGGACGGCGTCCTCTTCCGCCACCCTGAGGTCGCACCATATCGCCAGCTCCAGCCCCCCGGCCACGGCGTAACCGGAGATGGCGGCGATCACCGGCTTGCCGAGGAGCATCCGTGTGGGCCCGAGAGGGCCGTCCGCGGCCATGTCCTCGTTGAGGCGCGCCGCCTCGTGAAGGGGCTTCGAGGCCAGGGCTTTGAGGTCGGCCCCGGCGCAGAAGGTGCCCCCCGCGCCCCAGAGCACCGCCACACAGGCATCACCGTCGGCATCGAAGGCTCGGAAGGCATCCGCCAGTTCCCGGGATGTGTCGTAGTCGATGGCGTTCCTGACCTCCGGCCGGTTGATGATCACCGTCCATATCTTGCCATTCTTTTCCACCTCAACACCCAAGCCGTCCTCCTTTCCTCGTGCATCAACAGAACATCACAGAGGCCACCCCGAAGAGGGCACAGAGGGTCAGGGCCTTGAAGAGCAGGGAAAGAGCGGTATCCGGCCGGCGCTCGTAATGTCCCCCTATAACCTCGGTCTCCGGATGGAGGAAGAGGTCGTCCGGCGAGACCCCAAAGGCCCCCAGGCCGTTCTCCAGGTCCACCCTCCCGCCGGTGGCCCTCCGATAGACGGCCCAGGGGAGCTCGCTGCAGTACCAGGTATCGCCGTTCTCCTGCTCCGCGAACCAGTTCATGTCGTATGATGTGCCCACCTCCTCCGCGGCCAGCTTGGCCGCCAGGGCCCTCTCCTCCACCGTCGCCGAGGTGACACGGAGGCAGGCCACCCAGGTCATCCTGGGAAATTCCCATGAGCTCGCGGATGCCCGCACCGTCCCCTGGTAGGGATTGGCGGCCACCACGATGTCCCCCCCGCCCACGTAGATGGCGGCGTGCGTCCATCCCCCGGGCGGGTTCAGGGAGGGGACCAGGCTGAGCCGGCACCTCCCGAGGAGGATGTCGCCGGGTTGCAGGTACTCCTCCATCCGGCCTTTCCTTCCCCCCTCGTCCCGGCGAGCAGGGTCGGACGCCGTGCCTGCCTCCCCTTCCGGCTGCGCCCCGGCGGCGGGGAACTCTCCCATCCACCGCGACGGGCGAAGGGCATTGGCCGGACCCTTACCGGGAGGCGAGGGGATGAACAGGAGGCAGGCGACCGGCAGGGCCAGGGCGAGCGGTATCAACCGGGACCACGTGAGCCCAAACCACCCATGATGTTCAAGATATGCCGCCATGCCCGGCACCTCTCCCGCCCCCCTGACCTCAGTCGGGAACACGCTTCTCCTTAAATTCTAACCCTTGATGCCCCGCTTTCCTCCAAGACTGAGGAGGTGGATATCGATCGTGGTCAAGCCTCCCTTCATGACCTCAGCCTCTTCAAGCCGACGATACGAAATGACCTTTACTCCGGAAAAACGAGCCGTTATGTGTCCATGAAGCCGCGACGCGTCTCCGGTCCCTTTTCACCTCCGCCCTTATCCAAACGTCCCCGATCAAGGGAACCACTGCCTCGCTCGCCGGCTTTTCAGCGGTTTTTGTCTTGCGCTCCATAAGATCCCGGGGTCCGCCCCAGTAGACCGACCACATATCCGATGCGGCTTCCGGAAAGGGGTGCACCACTCGCGTCCAACCTAGAAAAATCTGGAACACCGTTCACCCCTCGTATTAAAAGACGGTTATAAGCAAAAGGAAGGGCTTTACCGCCCTTCCCCCATGGGGCTTTGCGAGAAGGAGGCCCTCAGGACCTCACCGCCAGCGCCGCCTTCTCCTCGTCCACGGCCTTCTGTACCAGCTCCTCCACCGGGACGTCGCGCAGCGACTCCACACCCAGGAGCCGCTTGCACAGCGCCGGCCCTATCCCTACCCTGCTGAGCATGAGCGCCACCACCGCCGCCGTTGCCGAAAGGCCCTTCGCCCATCCCAACCTTCGGATGAGGATGGTGGACAGGACTGCCGGACCCAGCGTCCCTCCGAAGATGGCCGCGTTCTCCAGGACGAAAAGACGCGCCGCCTCCGGCAGGCGCTCGAACACGTCTGCCTCCCCCACGATCCCCTTCTCCAGGTCCTGTCCCTCCATGATCCACTTGGTTATCCAGTAATACATCAGGGGAAGGAAGGCGGCGCCGTAGACCAGGAGGATGGCCACCACGTCCGAGCCCAGCCACCCGATGACGTTGCTCCACTTCCAGTTCTCGAAGGCCTCGCGGTTCTTGGAGAAGAAGCGCTGGTATCCGCGGTTGTCCCACCCGTTGGCCAGGATGAAGAAGAACCCGAGGTAGGCCAGTACGGTCTGGAGGGCTGCCTGGTAATACTTACCTTTCATGAGCAGGTTATAGGTGACCAGGAACCCCAGAACGCCCTGGGTGACGTTGGTGGTGGTGAAGATCCCCACCAGCCACTGGGGTATGGTCTCGTAGCTGCCCACCTGCATGGTCTCCCAGTTGGGGTTGGACCACAGGAGGACCGACCCGGAGGGGACGAAGAGCAGAGAGAGGAAGAGGAGATTCTTGAGGAAATACTCGTTGTGGAAGGCGTCGCTGTACTTCTCCGCCCAGGCCTTCACCACCTTCACCACCTTGCCCAGGTCCCGGAAGGTGACCTTGCCGGGGCGCAGCCCGTTGGCCTTTAGTTCCCTTACCAGTTCCTGGAAGGCGATGTGGTTCTCCTCGCTGAGCCCCGCCGGGACGGTCTCCGCCGTCGGAGGCCCGGCGATCTCGCCCCCGGTACCGCCTTTCCATCCCAGTTTCCAGCGGCGCACCTCGTTCTCCACCTTTAACCTGCGCAACTGCCTGAAGGCGGCCAGCGCGAAGCTGGAACCGATGCCGTAGCTCCAGAACACGTCTACCTGTACCATCCTCCACCTCCTGTTCCGCTTCCAAACGGTATCCCTATCCCTTCATGCCCTTCTCGCGAGACGCATCGCTCTCGCCCCGGACCTCGTACGCCCCTGCGCCGCTGCCCCTCTGGCGGATCGCAATGGCCCCCTCCAGCCCCGGGGCAGATTGCAGCCGCCTCGTCCTCTGCTTTCCCTCCACCGTGACCGGCTTTGCGTGCCTCCATCGCCACCTTTGCCCCAACCGGAAACGATGCGAAGGAGGCTCGCGGCTCAAGCCCTCATCCCATCGAGCATCAGGGTTATGATGGTCTCTTTCCAAACCTCCACAGCCCGCTCTGGATCCTCGCTGGAGACCACCCTCCGACAGGCCTCGAAAAGGGCGGCGTTTACGGCAAAGGCCGTCTCCCTTATGTGCAGGTCCTTCCTGAGATATCCCTTGCGCACTCCGTTCTCCAGGTACATGGCGGTGAAGCTCCCGAAGAGGTCGAAGATCTCCCTTATCCTCTTCTGCATATATTGATCGTTGATGCCGAAGGCCTCGTAGAAGAGTACACGGGATATCTGCGGGTAATTCTTGAAGAGCTCGAAGAGGCGGTCTCCGATGGTGCCCAGCTGTCGGCGGTACTCCTCGAGGGTGTTGGGTTCCATGGGATCGATGTCCGAGACGAAATCCCTGGCTCGCGAGATGATATCCTCCACCACGTGGTTGAAGATGTCCAGCTTGTTCTTGAAATAGCGGTAGAAGGTGCCGTGGCCGATGTTCAGGCGTGAGGCTATGTCCTCGATCTTGGCCGCGTGGTATCCCTTCTCGGAAAAGACCTCCAGAGCCGCCTCTATTATCTCGCTCCGCCGGCGTTCAGCTAGGGTGAGGTTCATGCATCCCCCTTACTGAATGACGTGTCATTCCATATTTTATAAATCTTTCTCTACGCCGGCGTCAACTCCGGAACATCCGAGAGATCACCCCTTCTGTCCCTTCGATCCGCTTGTTCTGTCCGAATGGGAGAGCTGTCTTCCGACCACTCTTTAACTCAAAGGCGCATGGTTTAAAACGATAAAACACCGCGGAGAACAAGCACCGCTAGTGCATAAGCGGCGAAATCCTGCCCAGCTCGCCGAAACGCGGAAATGGTGTCTTCTTCAGGTTCCCAGGTGGCGGAGGAAGAAATCGGCCTGCATGGCGGAAACCTTCTCGAACCACGCGCCGTGGTAGACGTCGAAGTGCCCCACCGGAAGGTGCACGATGGTCACCTCGCGCATGCGCGAGGCCGCCTTTTCCACCGCGCGGGGCCTGATGAGGGAATCCTTCTCCCCGAGTATGACCAGCGCGGGACAGATCACTTTCCCCGCCCTCCTCGCCGGTCGGTAAAAAAGGAGCTCCAGCACCGCCCTTGCCGGGCACTCGTTCTTCCAATCGCTCCCCTCGGGAACGAGGGCCAGGTAACCCGGCTTGCTCTCCGGGGTGTTCATGATCCCGAAGGTGTCCGGATCGGAGACGATGGGCACGCAGTAAGGCTCCCGGAAGGTCAGGGCCCTCCCCAGGTCCCTCAACCCCGCCACTGTGGCCTGCCAGGCGTGCCTGAGCCCCGTGTAGGCCGCGGAAGAGAACCCGTCCACAAAGGGGACCTGCACGGCCACCGCCCGCACCCCTTCGTCGCGGGAAGCGGTCACTAGGGCATGCCCGCCGCTGTAGGAGGAGCCCCAGAGCCCCACCCGGCTTCCGTCCACCTCCTTCAGGGAGCGTACGTAGGAGAGGGCGTGTCTCCAGTCCCTCAGGTGGCGCCAGGGATTGACCAGGTTGCGCGGTTGCCCCTCGCTGGCCCCGAAGTTCCGGTAATCGAAGAGGAAGACGGCCAGGCCATCGGAGGCGAACCTCTCCGCGTAGGGCGGGAGGCCGAAGTCCCTCTGGGCCCCGAATCCGTGGGCCATGACCACCACCGGCGGCCTCCGCACTCCCTCAGGAAGGTAGAGCCAGGCCGCGCAGCGCAGCCTGCCCACCCGGAAATAGTGATCGGATCTGGTAAATTTTCCATCTCCTTTTCTCGCAACCACCACCTTCCACCTCCCTTCCTGTCGAGGCCTTTGCCTGGTCTTTCCAGATGCCGTTTTCCACATGCTCTCGGCAAACCTCGGTCGATCGGCACAGAAAACCGGCGAGCACCTATATAAATCCCCCTTTTCCGCCACCCGCTAACCATGATATGCGCCATCCCGGAAACGCAACGCGATAACCCCACCGGCCTCGCCGACGAAAAAGTTTCTGGCGCCGCAGAACAGTGCCGCGGAGATGGCTCGTCCTGGCTCCGGGCAGGCCACCGGCATCCGCTTCCCGGCCACTCGTGAATCCAAGCCCTTTACCGCGCCACAACACAGCATCTCGCCACCGCAAGATCGGAGTGAGCCGGTCGCCATCCCAGTCGCCGTGCGTAGCCATCGCCCCCGGCTTTGCGCCCCACGTGGCAAACCGTCTCTCTACCGACTCCAGGACACCTGCCTTCAACGGATCTTTTCCTCCTATGATAATATCTGCTTGAAATGGGGCCGCCGAAAGCGGGGTGACCAGGAGAAGCAGGCAGGAGGGAGCGGGATGCGGGCGTTTCGGGAGACCGGATTCGAGGAGCTGTTGACGGCGTTCTTGGGCCGATCCTCAATCCTCCCTCCCCCCGACCCTGGGGGCCAGAGGGAGTTCCTGGAAGAATATCTACGGGCCGGCGCTCCGGAGTTCCCTTTCCTCTACCGCGCCTGCCTGCTCGCGCTTCGCGCCCTGTCCCTCATCATGAAGGGCAGGCCGTTCTCGCGCCTCGAGGAGCGCGAGAGAGAGGATTTCCTGAACCGCCTCCTCTCCTCGCGCTACCCTCTCCTGCGTGGCACGGCCCTCTTGGCGGGCATGCCCCTGTACATGTCCTACTACAGGCGCCCGGAGGTCTCCGTCCCCCTGGGCTTCGACCCACAGGCCCTGCGGGATGAGGCCGACCTGCGCGTGGTGACCCGTGACCGCTCTCTTCCGCCCCGAGAGGAGGGAAAGCCATGATCCTCACACCCGAAGAGGTGGCCTCCGACCTCCGCCTGGAGGCCGACGTGGCCATCATCGGCTCCGGCGCCGGCGGCGGTCCTTTGGCCAGGGAGTTGGCCTCGGAGGGCCACAGGGTGGTGGTCATCGAGGAGGGCGGGTATTTCACCCGCCGGGATTTCAACCTCCGGCCCTCCGAGGCCTACATGCGCATGTACCGGGACGCCGGGCAGACGGTGACCCTGGGCATGCCCTTCATCCTCCTCCCTCTGGGCAAGACCGTGGGCGGTACAACCACGGTGAACTCAGGGACCGCGCTGCGCATGCACCGTCCCGTGCTCAAGAAATGGCAGTTGGCCCACGGCCTCCGCGAGATAACCGAGGGCGAACTCGACCTGATATACGCCCATCTGGAGGAATACCTGTTCGTGAAGAGGGCAGACCCGGAGGTGGCCGGAAAAGTGGCCCGGACTTTCCTTGCCGGGGCGGAGAGGTTGGGCCTCTCCTGCGGGTGGCTGCCGCGTAACGCCAAGGAATGCGAGGGCTTCGGTTCCTGCGTCTTCGGCTGCCCGTCCGGTTCCAAGCAGAGCGTTGACGTTTCGTTCATACCCGACGCCGTGGCCTTCGGCGCCGACATCTACACGCGCTGCCGGGCCGAACGAATACTGCTGCGGGAGGGGCGCGCCGTCGGCGTCTCCGCCTCCTTTCTGGACCCCGTGAGCGGCAGGCCCAACGGCCGCCGCCTGGAGGTGGGGGCCAAGGTGGTGGTCCTCTCCGCCGGCGCCGTTTCCTCTCCCTTCCTCCTCCTGCGCCAGGGCCTGGCCAACTCCAGCGGCCAGGTGGGGAAGAACCTGCAGATCCATCCCGCCGTGCAGACGGTGGCCCTCTTCGACGAGGTCCTGGGGCCTCCCCGCGGCATCCCCCAGGCCTGCTACGTGGACGAGTTCCAGGGGGAGGGAATCATGCTCGAAGGCGGCACCGTGCCCCCTGAGGTGCACGCACTGGCCCTGCCCTTCGCCGGCAGGCGGCACGCCAGTCTTATGGAAAAATATCCCAACATGGGCATCTTCGGCGGGATGGTCTCGGAGAGCGACTCCCGCGGAAGGGTTGTGGACCTCCGCAGGGCCGGGGGCCGTCCGGCCATGCTCTACAACCTGCGCGGGCGCGACGTGGAGAAGGCCAAGGCCGCGGTGGTGCTCATGGCCGAGATCTGGTTCGCCGCCGGCGCCCGCAGGGTTTTCACCCCCATCGCCGGACATTACGAGTTGTGCGGCCCAAGGGACCTCCGCCGCCTGGAGCGCTCCCGGGTGAGGGCCTCGGACTTCTACGGCATGAGCGCCTACCATCCTCTGGGTACCTGTCGCATGGGGGGAGACCCGGAATGGTCGGTGGTGCGCCACACCGGGGAGACCTGGGACGTGGAGAACCTGTTCATCTGCGACGGGAGCATCCTCCCCTCCTCCCCGGGCGTAAACCCCCAGCTGACCATCATGGCCATGGCCATGCGCATCGCCGGTTTCGTCGACGAGAAGCTCTCCGCGTAGAGGGAAAGGGGGCGGGAATGGGCCGGCAGTCGGGCAATGATTTCCTGGAAACCTTCAGGGAGCTGACGGGAGGCGCCCCTCATCACAACATTCAGGACCTCAACCGGCTGGAAGATGCTGCTAAGGAGAGGCTTTACGGCCTGCTCATCCCGGAAAAGATATTCGACCTCTTCGGCATCGACCGCCGCACCTTCGCCAATCCCCGGGGAGAAAAAGTGGTGGAGATCAAGGCATTTCCACGTTCCACCTTCGCCGTCATCGAGGTACGGGAGAATCCCGGAGACAGGGACTGCATCTTCTATCTGGAGATCGAGGACACCCCCCTGTACAAGATAGAGATCAATTTCCTGATCATCAACGACCCCCGCAGCCCGCGCTTCAACACCGACGTGGACGAGACGGGCCGGCGGACCAAGTTCGCCACCGTGCGCCGCAACATCCCGGAGGAGATACGGGCCATGGAGGCCGGGCTGTCTCCCGGCCAGGTCCGGCGAGGCCTGCGCCTGCTGCGGGATTTCGTCTCCCTGGCGGAGCAGTTCATAACCGCCATGGGCCAGGACATGGTCATCGCCGAGCCCCTGACCTACAACACGGCCATCCTATTCGAATACTACGGGTTCAACTACATCCGGGGCAGGCGCAGGATGGAGGAGATCAACGCCGGGTTCCAACCCGGCGGCGAACTGTTCGAGAAGCTGGACGGGAGCACCCCGTTCCGGAGGCCGGGCATGGAGAAGACGGTCCGCGGGCGTGCCTGGGCCATCCACGACGGCATCCTGGGGGAACCGTGGCGAGGGATCGAGATGTACCGCACGCGCGAGCCGGCCAACGTGTGCACCTTCCCCGGCTGGGTGTATTGAATCACCGCCCCGGGAAGCGGTAACCTCTGACGCCTTCCACCTTGACGCCCTTCAGCCTGGCGTCCGTCAGGTCCACATCCTCCATGTACGCCCCGGTGAAATCGGAGTTCTCCAGGTTGGTGCCCAGCATCATGGCCGACCTCAAGTCCGCCCCGCTGAAATCGACCCCCACGGCCAGGGCCTTATTGAGCACCGCTCCCACCAGGCGGGCGCCGCGCAGGCGGGCCTCGCTCAGGTGGCAGCCGCGCATGTCCGCCCCTTCCAGGTCGCACCCCGAGAGGTCGGCGCCGTGGAGGTAAGCCCCCACCAAGAAAGACTTGCGGAGGTTGCACCCGGCCAGATTGGCCTCGCCGAGGTTGGTGCGCATAAAGTGCACGTACTGCAGGTCCATTCCTCGCAGGTCGGCCCCGTAGAGGTCGGGGATCAGGTAAACGTTGTCCCTTCTCCACTCGTTCCAGGCCTTGACGCCCCGCTTGAGCATCTCCAGATGTTCGGGATCCGCCATTTCATCTCCCTCCCGCAATCGAAATGCCCTTTTTCAAGCCGGAAGCGGGCAAGGTTTCACGATATTCGGGCCACCGTGCCGAACCCGCGGCCAACAGGTGGCTCAAGAGGTCCCTCCAATGGTCCCGGTCTCCGGCTGCATACACCTTGTCCGGATGGCGATACGACCGGTAAGAGCCCCGCGGGATTCCCAGGAGCTTTACCTCCGGGGGCCGCCGCCCATTCCGCCAGGATGCTTCGAAGGGAAATTATGTTTTCGCGCCGCACGGACTGTCAACCCAAAGACACTGCATGGATAGGCCACCACCCTTTCCAACGACATCCGAAGGTCTTTGACTTCATCTTGAACGGTTGATTTTTCAAACCTTCAAGCAAATGGGCGTTCTTGCCTCAGAAATGGGTAATGCATTGGGTTCGGCCTCTTCGACAGATGGCGGTAATTCGACGTCGACGGCTTTGAAGGCCTTGCCGGCAACGCCCTTCGAGGGACTTCCAATAAATCGATGTCTGCGAGGGGGGAAAGCCCTTGGACGATCCAGCGAGGCTTGGCCAAAAGCCCGTGGGTGCCCTCCCTCGGAAATAAATGCTCTCCTTATCCACCTCGGCACGAAGGTACACCGATCAAAACCCTAAGGTGTGCCCTTATCCGACGAAAGGACAGGCTCGGGGAAGCTCCGGCGAGGATTTGCCGAAACCCCAGGGAAACCTTCCCCCTACATGGTGGACACACGGGGAGCGTCAAGGTCGCGGTCAGGTACATAAAGAGCCCCAAGGACGCCTCCCTTCAGCAACGAAGACGATCGGGGTAGTCCAGAACCACGAAAGGTTTTTGGTCGGACTATTATCGTCGCGAGGTCACGGACTCGCGGCCACCGTAGGATGGATGATCCTCGCTTCACCAAGGCTTTCTGAGGAGCGTTCTCCTCATCCGCATGGCCAAAGCGAGATTCGCCGCGAAAAGGACCGCCGCGGCGGCAAGGGTGGGCCAGGAACGAAAACCGATAGCCACCCCCAGGTGCATTACCCCCCGCGCTTCCACGAGCGGATATCCCTTCCGCGACCTTCCCCGCATTTCCCTCCCCCGCCGCTCCGCCCGCCTTCTCCTCAGGCGCAGGGTGAAGAAGAGACCCCCCGCCCACAGAATAAGCCCGGCGGGCACCGCGAGCCACGCCGGCAGCGGGATACGCCAGTGCAGGAGATAACCTGCGATCGCGCTTCCCAAGACCAGCAGGGACTCGATGAGTAAAATGTGGCGTATTCGGCGCACCGCGTCAGACCCCACGCCTGACTGTGTTCTCATTCCCCGCCTCCAGGATAGCCGTCGGGCAAGGTGAGGATATAGAGATAGGAATTGAGGGAGAGAGCCGATTCCAGAGGGCTCCCGGTCGGCCGGCAACGCCCGAAGACCAGCCTCCTTCCGTCCGGCCCGAAGCAGATCTCCGTAACCTGAGTCCCTGATGGGCGGTACTCGTATCGGTCTACCTCGTCCATCTCGTACACCGGGTCGTACTCCGGGTATCCCGGCTCGGTAAAGTGAGTGAGTCTCACCTTTCCGCTGCCGTCTGCGCGCATCAGGTACACCTCGTCCTCATGGCCCACTATGCCCTTGGTCTCCTTGAAGGCGATGAGTGACCCGTCGGGGGAGAAACAGGGATCCTCGTCGTGGAGCCACACGGTATCCGTAAGCCTCTCAGCCAGCCTCCCGTCCAGCCCGCAGGTGAAGAGCTCGCCGGCCACAGCCCTGCCCCGGGTCTCCGAGAGCACGGAATAACAGCCTATGAGCCCGTCTCCCCCGGGCAGGAACCCGTTGGCCTCGTTTAGGGTGTACCCCTCAGGCGGCTCCAGTCTCCGGAGGTTCGAGAGCTCGGGCCCGCCCGGCCCGAAGGTGATGTCCGCATACACCATCCTCCAGCAGAGCATCTCCTCCCCCACCCGGTAGGTGAACTGTAAGGAAGAATGATAGGCTCCGGGGTGGCCGAACGGGGGGCCGGAGGGGCGGTCCCCCGGGAGCAGGAGGTCCCCTTCCTTACCGTTGGGATATTTTTCCATGGAATATTCCTCGCACCAGAAGACCTTACCGCCGTCGGGGGAGAAGGACGGCTCTATGACCGCCCAGTTCTCCGGGTAATCGGTGAGCCTCCAGAAACGGGATCCGTCCTCGGTCATCACCCACACGTCGTGGTTCCTTCCCCAGCCCGGACGTGCGGACGCCCCGTGTCCCAGCCGTGGATAGGCGGCGTTCTCCGCGGTGAAGACGATGTACTCCCCGCTGGGGTGCCATGCCGACTGGCCGCGATGGCCGCATCCCCGCAGAGCCTCCTTTCCCGCCGTGAGGCATACCGCCTCGCTCCCGTCCGGGTGGCAAACGAAGACCTCGTACTGCCCGTCCACCAGGTCGGTGTAGGTGATGAGGTCCCGGCTCCATGACCAGCGGGGGAAGGAACCCGTCCCGATGCATTCCACGACCACGCCGGCAGAGCTCTCCTGCCGTGGCGCCATGCCGCATCCAGCGAGCGGTTGAATCAAGATCAAGGACAGGATGACGGCCACGTTGAGCGCAACCCAACGCCTCCATGCCAAAGGGGATGGAGAGCGATTTATCGACGACCTTCGCATGACCCCCAACATCTTTCTGGCTTGACCTCAAAGCCTATTCCGAACCGAGTCATCACTTCAACTTCTCCGGTTCTTTCTCCGCACATGGCTCTGGGCCATTTAAACAATACTCCCAATGATCGAGGAAGTCCCGTCACGGAAAACCCGCTTCCATGCGGCGAGCCGGCCCAGAACAACCTGTCGTTGATTCGAAAGGCGGCTATTTCCCGTGGAGGGGCGACAGATCTCCGGCAACAACGGAGATCGTATTCTTGCCCACCTCGAGCAACAGGTTTCCGCTTTCGTCCACGCCGGCAAGGATGCCCTCAAGGCGCGTGCCGTCCCTTGCAAGCGACGATTCCTGCTCCTCCCGCCCCTCTCCGGCCGGGCCCTTAATGACATAGTTTTCCACCACTACCCAGTACCCTCGATATGCCATGTTGGTCTGGTATTCCTCCATCGAGTCCCTGAGACCCTCACGAATCCGACCCTCCAACTCGCAAAGCAGGGCGTGCAGGATCTCCTCTGCGCTCCATGACTTGCCTTCCTCGATGAGCAACGAAGTGGGCGGGAGCCTGGCGAAGAAATTCAACTCCTCCGGCAGGTACCCCACGTTCAAACCAAGGCCGACGATGAGGAAATCGGTGCCCTGGTGACGGAAGGATTCGGCGAGCAATCCCCCTACCTTCCTCTTCCCGTATACCAGGTCGTTGGGCCACTTGCAGAGCGGCCCCTCACCCCCCAGGCTCCTCACAGCCGCCCGTACGGAGACGGCCACAAGCGCGGCGACGGCAAAGGGGTCCTTCTTACGGAACACCAGGCTCGCAAGGAGGCTCTTTCCCGGGCGGTCCAGCCAGCTTCTGTCCATCCTCCCGCGCCCCGCCGTCTGGTGTGCCGCGGTCACAACCAGCCCCTCCCGGGCTCCCCGCGCCAGAAGCCTCCTGGCCTCCAGGTTGGTGGAATCCAGCACGTCATATCTCCGTACATCCCAGCGGAGTCCCATGCCCATGAACGTCGTCTCCTGTGGCGATGAAATCCGGTTCGCGGTCGCCTAGCCATGCCCGGCCGGAACGCGTCCCGTCACCTTGTCCCGCACCTCCCGTATCCTGCTCCCCGCCGTTCGACTGTTAATGAGCAGCTTAATGGAGCGCTTTCTTCTTGAGTTCACTATTATTTGACCTATAACCGCGGTAACTTATCGGCATCACCTGGGTTTTACTATACGAATATAACAAACTTCCAAAGGAGGGGATCCATGCGCATAGCCCATATGGAGAAGTCTACACCAAAAACGGCGGGGCGGGAGTGGGAATCGGCAGTTAAGGCCTTGCTCTTCGCCGCCCTCACCGGCATAGGCGCGGTAATCCGAATACCTCTCAGCCCGGTCCCGGTGACCATGCAGGTCTTCTTCGTGCTTCTCTCCGGGCTGGTTCTGGGGCCTTTCTGGGGGATGGCCAGCCAGATTGCCTATCTGCTAATGGGGCTCTGCGGAGCCCCCTTCTTCGCCGCTCCTCCCCACGCGGGCCCGCTGGTCCTCTTCGGGCCTACGGGAGGCTACCTGTGGGGTTTCGTGCTCGCGGCGGGCATCGCGGGGTGGGCCTCGAGAATCGGGCCCGCCGGCTCCGGGTTTCTAAAGATCCCGGTCCGTCTATTGCCCATCGCCGCCTGCCTGGCCGGCCTGGCGGCCATCTACATTTGCGGGGCCTCCTGGCTCGCCGCCTGGCTGGCACTGCACGGAAAGGACGCCGCGCTGGCCTTCGAGCTGGGCGTCAAACCTTTCATCCTTGTCGACCTGGCCAAGGCCTCCGGAGCGACGGCGGCTTCTTACCTTATTCCCAAACGGAGCTTCGGCGTTTGAAGGCCGCAAGAAGACCTTCTCCATACGGAGCGCGCGAGGGCTCGAACCGCAAGCCTGCAAGCCCCGACGAGCTCGGGCTATGGTGAAGGAATTGCATGGGACCAATCACAAGGATATAAAAGAGAATTCGATAAAAGGTTAAAACGGAGAGGAAGAAAAGGCTGGTGCTGGTGGTCGACACCACCATGAGGGACGCCCGCCGGTCCCTCTGGGCCTTCCGTATATATCTCCCCGACATGCTCCATCCTCGAGCGCATCGACGAAGTGGGCTTCCATTCCCTGGAAACTTGGGGCGGGGCCACCCTCGACGTCTGCATGCGTTAACTCAACGAGGATCCCTGGGACTGCCTCTATCGCATACGGAATAAGTTCAAACACACCAAGCTCCAGATGCTCCTTCACAACCAGAACCTGGTGGCTCACAGCAGCTTCGCCGACGACCTGGTGAGGAGTTCATAAAAAAGGCGGTTGCGGGAGGGGTCGACATCATCCGCGTCTTCGACGCCCTGAACGACGTGCGCAACATGCAGAAATCCATAGAGGTCACCAAGCGCGAGTGAGCCCCCGCCCAGGGCACCATCTACTACGCCATACGCCCGCTCCAGACCATCCGTAAGATACCGGGCGGCATGGCCACCAACCTCATCGCCCAGCTGGAACAGCAGAACGCCCTGGACCGGATGGAAGAGGTATTGGAAGAGATTCCCAGGGTGAGGAGGGACTTGGGATACCCGCCGTTGGTCACCCCCACCAGCCAGCTAGTGGGAACCCAGGCGGTCTTCAACGTTCTGCTCGGGGAAAGGTACAAGATAATCCCGCGGGAGGTGGTCAACTACGTGAAGGGCCTATACGGCAGGCCCGCCGGGCCCATAAGCGAGGAGCTCATGGAGAAGGCCCTGAAGGGCGAGAAGCCGATCACCTGCCGCCCGGCGGACCTGCTGGAGCCGGAGCTGCCCAAGGCCAAACGGGTGCTCGATCCCTCACTGGTGGAGAAGGAGGAGGATTGCATCTCCTACGCCATATTCCCGGATGTGGCCCTAAAGTTCTTCCAGTGGAGGAAGAACCCGGTCATCGACGAAGAGGGGGAGCCCCCGCAGAAGGTGATGGAGAAACGGGAAAGGGCCATGCTGGATGGGCCTATATCGAGGAACTGTCCGAGAGGCTGGCGGAGGTTGTCAGCGAGGGCGTGAGCAGGGCGCTTCAAAACCTGACGGTGACGGTGAGCCTCGGGGGGCAGACCGGTGCGCCGGAAACGGGTCCCACTCCCTCGCGGCGGGCCCAAGTGGTGCAGGCGGAAAAGGAAAAGAGTACTCATCGCCAACCGCGGGGAGATAGCCCTTCGCATCCTGAGGGCCTGCAGGCTCCTGGGCCTGGAGACAGCGGGCATATACTCCAAAGCTGACGCCGACGCGTTACACCTCAAGTACGTGGACCGAAAGGTATGCGTGGGACCTGCCTCCAGCGGGGAATCCTATCTGAACATAAGGAACATCATCGGCGCGGCGGAGATAAGCGGAGCGGACGCGGTGCATCCGGGCTACGGGTTCCTCGCCGAGAACGAGGAGTTCGCCAGGGCCTGCATGGAGAACGGCCTGGTGTTCATCGGGCCTTCGCCGGAATCCCTGGTCACGGGGCACAAGGCCAGGGCAAGGGAAGCCATGGCCGAGCGGCAGGCAGGGCAAGATCATCCATCTCAATGAGAGGGAGTGTTCCATCCGAAAAAGGAATAAGAAACTCACGCACTGCCATTATGGATACCACGTGTCTCCCAGCCACGATTCCCCCGCCGGTCAAGCTCATCGTCCACAGTAGGGACCGAGAGGAGGCCATACGTATAATGCGCCAAGCCCTGCTCGAATTCGAGATAGAGGGGGTATCAACCCTCATCCCCTTCCACCTCCGCCTACTCTCCAACCCAGACTTCCTGGCCGGGAACTACCATACCCGCTGGGTGGAACAGGGGATGTTCTGAACCGAAAAGGACACATCCCGGCAGGGCTCCGGAAACCTCTTCCCGAGAGACGAAAGGCGAACATTACCACGATAATCGATTAAACACCAGCCCATTACTGAGCCGATCGCACCTTCATTCCAAGGTCCAGGCGCGGTGGATGACCATGGCCCCGGCCAGCACGATCAGGAAACCTCCTGCCAGATCCTGCCAGCCCAGGCGCTCTCCCAGGAAGACCAGACCGTAGAGCATGGCCGTGGCCGGTTCCAGGTAGGCGATTATGCCCACGTGCTGGGCTTTCACCCTCTTCACCGCGAAGACGTACACCAGGCCCGCCAGCCCCGTGTGCACCAGGCCCAGCACGATTAGGGAAGCCCATCCCCTCGGAGTGACCTTAAAATCGCGAAAGGCGCAGAAGGGGAGGAGGATGGCCGCGTTTACCGCCGTCTGGTAGAAAGTGACCGTGAGGGCCGGCGTGTCCTCGCGTAGGAACTTGAGGATGAAGAGGAGCAGGGCGTAGGATACCGCCGAGCACAGGGCGAAGGTTATCCCCGCCGTCGGCGATCCGGCCCCTGCCTCGGAGCCGGTCAGAGAGATGAGCCCCATTCCGCCAAGGGCAAGGGCCAGGGCCAGGAGAGTCATCCCCTCCAGCCTCTCCTTGAGCACCAGGGGGGAGAGGAGGGCCACGAGCACCGGCGCCAGATAGGTTATGAACACCGCGTCCCCGATAGGCAGGTTGTTCAGGGCCTTGAGGAAGAGCACCCAATGGAGAGTCAGGAGGGCCCCGCTGGCCAGGAGCAGGACCGGGTGACCACCGATACGGAAATCGCCAATCCTGCCGGTGCCGGTCATCACCGCCGCCAGGAAGGCCACGCTGATCGCGGAGCGGACAAAGACCACGAAATGTTCTTTTCCCGGGAGGTCGATCCAGCGAAGGAAGACGCCGACCGATCCCCAGAGCGCCGCTGCCCCGGCGATGAGGATGTAATCCAGGCCCCTGCCCTCGTTCACCGCTCCGACTCCCTCTTCGTGGCCCGACCCTTTCTCCCTCACTCCCTCCCCCGTCCATTCCTCAACCCGGGCCTCGCGGGGCGGCCCGTCCCATCTCCTGACTGCCTCATGATATCAGACCGCAAGGCCACCTTTTCGGCTTATCTGGGCGCCGCGAGTAGGGCGCGGTTCCTCGAGCACTCATACCCTTCCGGCAGAATCCCGGGCAGATGCCCTGGATAGATTCACTCTTCGGCATGTGTTAGGGATGTTTTAGGGAGATCCTGCCGAAATCGCCGAGGACCTGCGGGTTAGTCCAACATATTCACCGGAACGTGCCGGACCATTGGCGGCGTAGGTTCTCCATCCTGATACGGGAAGACGACATGGAAAGCCCTCGAAGGTTTTCGCGTGTCAACTCGCGCTTATGGATATGGAGAGATCGCCCTCCTCGTCGATCTCCCACTCGGCGAAGGTGTTTTCGTTCCCCGTGGCGATCTCGAAGAAAGCCTGGGTCATGCCCACCATGAAGAGCTCAAGACAGGCGTTGCGCACCTTCATTTCCAGCTTCTTCCTGCTCCCCTCCAGGGAAGCCAGGTAGCCGAGGCCTCTTCTCGCCATGTGCATCTTGAGCATGGCGTTAATCTTTGAGGCGAGGGAGGCGTCCACCCTCTCCCGGATGAACCTTCTGTGCGCCTCCACCACCGCCCTCGAGAGCTCCGGCCCGTGCTCCGCCGCCAGGTCGTCAAAGACCGCTTCCAGGGCCAGAGGTCCGAACACGGCAACCCTTCTCCCGGTATCCGTAGCGGTGATGATACCCTTCTCCAGGTCCCACAGGTATTGGGTGACCACCCTGGGCACACCACAGGAGGGGCACCTCTCGTGCTCCAGATCGCCTTCCTTGAACTCGTACCTCTTTCTCCGCTTCAGTTTGCTCTTCAGCTCCACGGGGTGTTCGGAGGGCAGGACGCGCAGCCGGTACACGTCCTCCTCCAGCTCTTCTCCCTCTATCCACATGTCCTGCCCCTCGAAGGCCTCGATAGTCCCCAGGATGTCCGCTTTCCACAAAGGGACGGAATAGGGATACCTCATGACCAGGCGCCGCCAGGGATAAGGCTCATCCGCTCCCCACTCCACCGATACCTCCCCGTAACCGAAGACGCGGGCTACGTTGGTAACCCTCTCCACGAGGTCCTCCCTTATACGCACGACGAAATCGGCCATGGCCCTGCTGAGTGGGGAGTCCTTGGCCGAGGGGCTCGCGTCACCCAGGAGGAGGGTGTTCCGTATCTCGAAGGGGAAGCTCCTCTCGATGAACCTCCGGGTCTCCCGGCGCCGGCTCTCCACCACCATCGGCTCGATGCTCCGCCCCAGTATCCTCTCAATCCCCCGGAAGACGTTGTCGATGATGTTGGACTCGAAGATGACCATGCGGTTGTGCGGCGACTGCGACAGGCTGATGACCCCCCCGCTCTCCCACCTCAACTCGTTTCCCATCAGTGAAGGGGTGCCGCATTCCGCGCACCTCTCTATCTGCAAAACCATTCCGAACGTCCCCCCTACCCTGCCTTGACGATTATATCCAGATCCCCGTCGTCGGAGAGCTCCCATTCATAGGTAGAATCTTCCAACCCTAGCGCTATCTCGTACAATGCCTGAGCCATGCCCACCATGATCAGGGGAAGGCAGGCGTTCTGGATCCTCACCGAAAGGTGTTTCTCGTCCGCCTCGAACCCGGTGATGTTGCCCATTCCCCGCAGCGCCGTCAGCTTGTTGAAGGTCGTCCCGCTCCGCCTCCAGTTCATCTGGCCGGTCCTCGATTTAATGTAACCCTTCTGCGCCTCGACGACCACTCTGGGAATGTCCTCGCCGAGCTCGCTCTCCAGGTCGTCCAGCACCGCCTCCAGGGCCTGCGGCCCGAAGATGGACATCCTCCAATCGTTTTCCATATCTATAATGATCCCTTCCTCCGGGTACCAACGGTAGCGGCTGAGCTCCAGGGGAAGGCCGCAAGACGGGCACCTCTGGAAGGCGATGTTTCCGGGCTTGAAAGGATACTTTTTTCTCCTCCGCAACCTCTCCTTCAGCTCCACGGGATGTTCCGAGGGATAGGTGGTCACCCTGTAGGTCTCCTCGCCCAGGGACTCGTACTTCACCCACTGCTCCACGCCCTCTATGGCTTCCGCGGACCCCAGGGCATCCGCTGACCAGAAAGGCACGGAATAGGGATGGCGAACCAGGCTTTCCCGCCAGGGGAAAGGGTCGTCTCTCTCCCATCCCTCACCGAGCTCGGCACGCCCGTAACCGTAAAGCCTGCCCATCTCCATGACCCTGAGGGTGAGCGCCTTGCCCACCTCCATCGCCGGCCTGCGTATTGCCCTTCCTAAAAGGCCCGGGTCATCGGCGTACTTTCCCGCCCACCGAAGTGACCCGATGACCCATCCTGGAAAGCTTCTCTCGATATATTTCCTGACGTCCCGTCGCCGGCTCTCGATGACGATGTGCTCGATGGGCAGCCCGATGAGCCGCTCGATGCCCTGAAAAAGATTGTCGATCACCCTTGACTCGTAGAAGACCATGCGGTTAAGAGGGGATCTCCTGAGCGTGATCACCCCGTTGTCCTCCCAGCTCAATTCCTTCCCTATCATGAGGGGAATACCGCAATCGGAACATAGTTCGGTCTTCTTCATCCTGCCATCCACTACCCTTTTCACAGCGGGACCTCACTTCCTCCGGGAACATATCCTCCCGAGTCCTCATCGACCCTCATGCCGTCTATATATTCGCGCTTAGTGCTCCGCCGTTCCTCCCGCCGGCGCACTTGCCGGCCGCAGTTAATAACCGTGGCTCGCTGTAAGACCCCTGTGAGCCCCTATGAGTCCATGAAGGCCTCGACCACCGGTACTCAACGGCTAAAGATTTATTCGCCCCCCGCAGCTTCGACCTTGAGGAAAATCCCGAAAAAGCGGTTTCCGTTCCGGCTCACGGTCACCCGCCAGCCATGCGCCGGTCGTTCCCCTTCCGGCCCGTAATGGCGCTCAAACGCGCACCTCTATATCCAGGTCGCCATCGGGGTGAAGCTCCCATCTCGCCTCTGATTCCTCCTTGCCCATGGCGACCTCGTAAATGGCCTGGGCCATTCCCACGATCAGGCAGGGCATGCAGGCGTTCCTGAAGGTGACTGAGAGGCGCTTCTCGTCCGCCTCGAATCTGGCCACGTAACCCAGTCCCCTGAGCGCCCCCATATACCTGAAGTCGATCTTCCCTTTTCTCCAATCCTCACCAGCGACACGGGATTTCACGTACCGCCTTTGGGCCTCCACAGCGGCGGCAGGCACCTCCTCACCCAGCTCGGCTTCCAGGTCCTGTAGGACGGCATCGACGGCGTGAGGGCCAAAGAGGGCCATCCTCCTACCGCTTTCCTGGTCGGTTATAATCCCCCTCTCCAGGTCCCAATCCA
Organism: Candidatus Solincola tengchongensis; assembly: GCF_015711935.1. Classification (NCBI taxonomy): domain Bacteria; kingdom Bacillati; phylum Actinomycetota; class Candidatus Geothermincolia; order Candidatus Geothermincolales; family Candidatus Geothermincolaceae; genus Candidatus Solincola; species Candidatus Solincola tengchongensis. The sequence goes on along the minus strand of NZ_JACVJJ010000078.1, from coordinate 17,727 downwards.
AGCGCGCCACCTCGCGAGGAACGCCGCACACCGGGCAGCGTTCGTAGTGGATCTCCCCGGCCTTGAACGGGTAGCGCCTCCTCGCCAGGCGCTCCCGGAGAGCTACCGGGTGTTCCCCGGGGTGGACTTCGAAGAGATAGAGGCCCTCCTCTAACTCCCGGTAGTCGACGCAGTGGTCCCTTCCCTCGAAAGCCTCAACGGATGCTAAGCATTCCGCGGCGAAAAAGAGCACCGAATAAGGCCGGTAGACCAAGGTGGAGCGCCAGGGATGCACGTCACCCTCTTCCCACAAGGGGCCGGGCCTGACGTCCCCGTAACCGTAAACCCGCCCCACCTCGAAGACCCTGCCGGCCAATGCCCTGCCGAGCGGCCTCCGCGCCACGCGCGCCACCCCCTTCAACAGCGGGATACCGCTCAGGCTCTCGTTGAGCGCCACCAAAGGGCGCCGCATCCAGGCCGGGAACACCCCCTCGATATACCTCTTTACCTCCCGCCGCCGACTCTCGATGACGATGTGCTCGATGGAGAGGCCGATCAACTCCTCAATGCCGCGAAAAAGATTGTCGATGATGTTGGATTCGTAGAGCGCCATGCGGTTGCGAGGCGATCTGGCCAGGTGGATCACTCCGTCGTCTCCCCAGTGAAGTTCCCTGCCGACGAAGGCGGGAACGCCGCAAGAAGGACACCTTTTCCTCTTCGAGGATCTATCCGGCATCGCCATTTTCCTCCCGGCCGTGACCCCGCGCAGGGACGACAAGACGCGCACCGTGTCTCGGTCGGCCCACCCCTTTCACGCCGGGTTTAAGTTTATATCAAGTAAACTTCTTGTCAATCGACCTCGCAGTATCCGCCACATCCGACCATCAGCGCTCGCGCCATGCGGGCATCGAAGACGAGTGTAAGTTCGAGGCAAGCTGATGATTTGAGAGGATAGGGAAAAAGCTGGAAGACCTTTCTCTCCCTCCCGGCCCTCGCGAGCCCCGCCGCCCTTTAGGGGCCGCCGTAACGTTCCTCCAGATCCGGTTCGTATATCATCCAACCCTTTCCGTCGTTTCGCAGCCCCAGGCGAAGCAGATAACCGCTTCCGTCCCGAAGGAGTTCCAGGTCCACGTAAGCCCTGGATCCGGTAAGGTGGGTCAGGTGTGCCTTCCACCCCGTGACCGATTCCGTCCGTTCCCTCGCCATCTCCAAGTAGCCCTTAAAATCCTCCTCCGCCTTGAACTTCGAGGTGACGTGGAGCATACTCCAGGCCTCCTCCTCTCGCCCTTCGCTCAAGGCCCGCATATAGCGGTCGGCCGCCTCGACCGGTGCCCTCACGGCGAGGAAAGCCAGGAGAGCCATGCCGGCCAGCGCCGCGGCGGCGAAAGCGGCGGCCACCGTCATGCGGGCCCGCAAGCCCATGCTCTGACCGGCTCCCTTGTCGCCGGTGATGACGGGCGCCTGATAAAGAGCGCCGCTCCCGCGCTCCCCCATCTCGACCGGCTTTTCCACAGGATCACTGCGATGCTGGCCGCCTTTTTCACGGTGCGTACCCGTTGTCTCCCGGCATCTTTCGCGAGGCGGCCCTTCAGTCGGTCGACCCGCACCGTCCCTATCTCCCTTGTCCATGCACCCTCTCCTTACCCTCTGGTTCCTCTCCTTTCCCCGAGCCCACGGGCGTTTTCGGCTCGCTGCGTTGGCCCGCCCTGTGGCGCGAGGAGAAGGCATCCAGCAAAAATCTCGTCAACCGCCCGTCCTCCTTTTTCACGGACCGCACCGGAGGGCGGAAAAGCGGCCCCTTCTCCGGCCTCGTTTGCAAGGAGCCGCTCTTACAATATTTCCATTACATGGAAATTATAAACCCTACCTTGTCTTTTTTCGGATTCTCCTTGAGGAACTTAACCCTGGGGCGCTTCGATGGGGACGGAACTCGGTGAAATCCGTCACCCGCTTCAAAAAGGCCAACTTCTTGAAAACGGCGTCCGGAATATGCCAGGAATGCGACTCATCCCCCGTTTCGTGCGTTTTGGCGTAATATAATGACCGTGTCCGGCAAGACAGTGAGTTCCGGGGGACTTCAATGGAGGTCGAAAAGCTGGGCGATGAAGCGGTTGAGGTGCTGAGCCACTACCTGCGCGTGAACACCACCAATCCTCCCGGCAACGAGGCGGCCGGGGCTTCGTTTCTCGGCGATGTCCTGCACGATCACGGCTTGGAATACCGGCTCCTGGAGGCCGCCCCCGGGCGCTCCTCCCTTCTGGCCCGCTTGCGCGGGAGCGGTGAGGGTAAGCCGTTGATCTTTCTGAACCACATCGACGTGGTTCCGGCGGAGGCAGAGGGCTGGCAGGTGGCGCCCTTCTCCGGCGAGGTGAGCGACGGCTTCGTCTGGGGGAGGGGCGCCCTGGACATGAAGGGGATGGGCGTGATGCAGTTGATGGCCTTCATCGCCGTGGCGCGCGAGGGATTGCCGCTTCGCAGGGACCTCGTGTTCCTCGCCGTCGCCGACGAGGAGGCCGGGGGCTACGCGGGAGCGAAGATGCTCCTGGAGAAATACCCCGAGGAACTGGAGGCGGATCTGGTCATCAACGAGGGAGGTTACGCCCTCACGGACCTGGTGCCCGGAAAGCCCTTCTTCATGGTCGCCTGCGCTGAAAAATACGGGCTCTGGCTACGCCTCCTGCAGCGCGGCCAGGGCGGCCACGGCTCCATGCCCACCGGAAAGGGGGCCCTGGAACTCATGGTACGCGCACTGGCACGTTTCCTGGAGCGCAAGAGGCCGCTGCGTATCAACCCGGTCATGCAGGCCTTCTTCGCCAGGCTGGCCGAGTTCTGGGAGATACTCGGCCCCTACCGCGAGGACGGGAAGCTGGAGACCCTGATGCGCGTCATCGAGGAGAACCACCTGGATGCCGTCCCCGCCCTCAACGCCGTGCTGCGCGATACCGCCAGCCTGAACGTGCTCCACGCCGGCAACAAGATCAACGTCATCCCCGACCGTGCCGAGGCCTTTCTGGACTGCCGTCTCCTGCCGGAGACGGAAGCCCCGGAATTCCTGGATTTCGTGCGGGAAGCCCTGAGCGGCGAGGGGTTGGAGATAGACCATTTCCAGGACATGGAAAGGTCTCCCTCTTCGCCCTGGGAAAGCGAGGCTTATCGCACCCTCGAGGAGACCATCCTCGAATGCTACCCGGACGCCGTGGTCTCCCCGTTCATGCTCTCCGGCCTCTCCGACTCCCGCTTCTTCCGCGCCCGTGGGGTGCCCTGCTACGGGATCATACCCGCGCGCCTGGGGCTCTCCGACCTGCCCCGCATCCACGGCGCGGACGAGCGCATATCCGTCCAGGACGTCCGCGAAGGCGTTGTCTTCCTTCGTGCCCTCGCTCTAAGCATCTGTGCTTGAGGCCTGAGCGCCGTGGAGCGCGCCTAGCGCAGGGCCACCATCTCATGCAGGGTGGTGCCTGTCTCCTCCACGCTGCGCCCGTCGTGGGTCACGCGAAGGAGGAAGTCCGACTCGAAGCGGAACCATCCGGGGCGCATGAAGCGGTTCACAAGCCATTTGACGGCCGGGTTCATGATCACCGGGTTCAACTCGGAGAGGAAGTCGTTGGCGTCGATGATGCGCTTCACCTCCAGGCGCAGGAACACGCGGTCCGGGATCCCCATTTCCAGGAAAGCCGGATAGGTGCGGTTGGCGACCTGGTTGAAGACCGGAGGCCCCTCCCTGAGCCGCATCTCACCGGAGCTGAGGATGACCTCGCCTCCGCGGGCCAGCATGAGCGGTTTGGAGGCCTTGCCCCCGAAGCGCCGGTTGGTCTTCACGTAAGCGTAGAGGAGCGTGTGCTCCTCGGTGTACAGCCTACCCCAGTACCAGAAGGAGAGGATGCGCCGCATGTCCGCGGTGACCACGTTGTGGTCGTGGTAACCTATCCCTTTGGCCCGCAGGGTAGTACCGCCGAAGCGCACGCTCCCCTCCACGTAAGCCCTGGGCGCGGGGACCACCCAGGCGAAATAGCCCCGGTTCCCGTACCTCGTGCGGCCTTTCCCCGGCTTCCACCCCGGGACCTCGCTGCGGAAGGTGAGGTCCGCCTCCATTCCATCCTCGGCGATGTGCAGGTGGTGCACGGGAAGGTTCCCGCTTTCGGGGAACTCGGCGTAACAGTGGTTGTCCCCCACCCATACGTCGCACTTCTCGGTGGAGGCCCTGAGCTGTTCGTGGGAGAACTTCTTGACCACGGAGAGCTTTTCACCGTCGGGCTTGTAGACGTGCAGTTCTATGCCTGGCTTGCGGGACATGAGCTCCGAGGCCTGGATGAAACCCACCACCACGTGGCCGTCGTCGAGGCGGGCGTCGAAATACCACCATTCTCCATAGTAGCGGCTGCTCCTCGCCTCCGGGTGCAGGGCGTTCTCTCCGGGGGTGAGTGGTATTATCTCCCCGTCTTTCTCCCCCGGGCCCAGCCATTCGTCGACCACCGGCTCGATCCTCATCGCATACCTCCCTCCTCTGGGCTAATCCGTTCCCATCCGGCCCTCCGGAAGGGCTCAAGCAAAGCCGCAGCGAAGACAGCCGAGGGAACGACCTAAATCCCTAAATTGCCGCTATCCTCCTCGATTTCCCTTATTATAGACAGATCTCACTGCTTTGTTTAACCCTTTTGAGGATTTCCGCCTGGACAACTGGCCATGAAAAGCGTGGGTTATAGAGAAAATCCGTTCCATGGGCATGCTGCAGCCAAGCACAAGATGATAGTTCTCGCGGAGAGGCAAGCCCTTAGACGCGCACCTTATGTCTTCCGCATCCCTTGACCTATGGTTTTTTAGGCCACGGGGAACATCAGGCCCTTGAGGGGCTGCGGGCTTAAACCCCAGCCCGGGCAACGGTCATGCCTCGTCCGGCCAATGGCTGTGTTCCGTTGTGGATCACATCGGTTTCCTGGCTCGTATCCCCAGGCTCTTGACGCCCTGGAGCAGTCGGTTTATCTCCTCGCGAGGGAGGTCGATCTCGGCGAGAAGCCCCGCGGCCACGGGATCGCTGTCCAGGCATTCTATCGGGAAGGGGGACTCCTGCAGCACCTCCAGGTCGCGGAAGCCGGCATCGGCTATCATCCTCAGGTAATCCTCCCTGAGGGCGGCGCCGGAGATGCAGCCCACGTAAGCGGCCGTGGATTTCCGGATCGCCTCGGGAAGCTCCTCCTCCAGGACGATGTCGGAGACCATCAGTCTTCCGCCGGGCTTCAACACCCGGAAAGCCTCCCGGAACACCCGCGGCTTGTCCGGAGAGAGGTTTATCACGCAGTTGGAGATCACCACGTCCACCGAGTTGTCGGCTACCGGGAGGTTCTCTATCTCGCCCAGACGGAACTCCACGTTGGAGTAACCGCCGCGGCGCGCGTTCTCCCTGGCCCTCTCCAGCATCTCGGGAGTCATGTCCACGCCGATCACCTTTCCCCTCTTCCCCACCCGCTCCGCGGCCAGGAAACAGTCCAGCCCGGGACCGGAGCCGAGGTCCAGGACCGTCTCCCCCTCCTGAAGGGAGGCGAGGGCCACGGGGTTCCCGCATCCCAGCCCGAGGTTGGCACCCTCGGGGACGGATTCCAGGTCCTCCTCGCTGTACCCTATGCGCACGCTCGTCTCCTTCGCCGGATCAGGGCCGCAGCAGCACGGCCGGGAGGGGCCACAGCAGGAAGAACCGCTACCGGCGATGGCCCCGTATCCCTCCCTCACTATCCTTTTCACGTCTCTCTCCTCCATCACAGACCTCCCTTTCCGCAATGGTTCGATGCGCCAATCCGCTGCCCAAAGTCTCAGAGAAGCCCCCTGAGGACGGGGCCCAGCCTCTCCTTCACCAGGGCACCGAGCTCCTCCGCTCTCATGAGGAGCACGCAACATATCTTTCCTTCGCTCTCCCAACTGACCAGGGCCAGCTTGTCTCCGGCTTTTATCCCCGCTCGCTCCCGGAAATCCTTTGGGAGGACCATCTGGCCTCTTTCATCCACTCCTACAAGCGTTTCCACCCGGCAACAGGCCTCCTCGGAAACCGGGCAGCAGGCCTCGGCGACCTTTTTCGCCCCCATATCTTCCCTCCTCCTCTTCTTTTTCCTGTGTTATTAAGTTATATCTTACCTTTCTAATATATCTTATTATTCTGAATATTCCAACTATTGTGTATTCCCCAGAGCTGCCCTCAACCCACGGCCCCGTTAGAGCTTGTCTCATGTTGCGTAAGCAATTTGGTGCCGTGGCCGTGGAAAGTTTCTCACCTGGCACCCGTGGCCGGGAAGCCGCTTCGCTGTACTTCATGCCTCAACGCCGGCGTCTTAAAACGAACTTGGTCTTTAAAGATCGAACTGAGATCTTTGACAACAAGAGCTTACGCTCTTCCCTGATTTGGCCGCGTCTAAAACAGCAAGGGCAATGCTTTTGCCCGATCAATGCAGTGGCGCTTCGAAACTGTGAGGTAGAACCAATATCCGATTCTTTCCACGACATCACTTTTCACAGGACCGAAGGAAATGAGACTCGAGCTGAGGGCCGAGGAATTCCTAAAGGAAATTGTTTATTTTCGCATGCTGTGGGACTCAATATTGTCGGATAGATAGGATACGAAAAAGATGGAGAGCTTGCGAAAGCCGCGCTAAAGCGGTTCTCATCCGTTAATCAAATCCCATATTCGACAAATCTTCTGACAATCGCGCCGCAAGGTTTTGTGCCGCTCCCGCGGCTTTTTGAAAATCATCCTCCTCCCATAATTCCATCCAATTAACGAGGCCGCATATTACGACGGTGCACTTAAGCTTGCCCGCCTTTATCATCTCTTGTGACAGCATAATCGAATTATCCGATCGGATCTTTGTCTTCCCCATAAAAACGGCCTTGTCGCTACATTCCACCTGGAAGGAGTCGGCCCTGGCCCCGGGCACGAGCGCCAGCGGTCCGTCTACGACCGAGTAAACAAGGAGATCACCGTCGCACATCGCAGCGAATTTTCCGGGCAGCTGGACACGACTACCCCTTAATTTACGGAAGAAGACCCCCAAAAAAAATTTCGATTCATCGCGATGCATAAGAATCCCCCCTTTGCTCGAAATTCATTTTTCAGCAATCTCAATCTTAAAACAAGGCTTCGAGGAGGGCCTCTCTGAATTCCCGGGCAGTGGCAAACCTCTCTTCGGGATTCAACTTGAGCGCCCTGTCGACCACTTGACATAGAGCATCCGGCAGGTCCCGGCGTCTCTCTCTGATCGGGATTATGTCCCCATGCAACGCGGCATCCAGGGGGTCAACCGAGCCTGCTGAGATGAGAATCTCCAAGTAACGATGGTGGACGATCTCGTGCCGCACTCTCCATTGGGGTATGAAATTTAGGGGTAGGTAACCGGTAAGAAGATGATATAAGGTCGCCCCCGCCGCGTACACATCCATGGTCGGGTGGGCCGGCGCACGGTTCATCAGTTGTTCGCGAGGCATGTATCCAGGTGTCCCCCCCCTGGTTGAGTCCAGCACGTTGCCGCCTCGCCTTCGGTAGTTCGCGGCAAGGCCGAAATCCGCGATCTTGACCTGAACCCTACCTCCTGCTTCGCTGCACAGGATGTTCTCCGGCTTCACATCGAGATGGACATACCCCTCATCGTGCAGGTAAGCCAGCGCTTCCAGGACATCGGCGATCAGCAGCACTGCGTCCACAGGATGGAGGACGGGGTTTCCCTCCCCGTCTATGTACCTCAGGAGATTGCCTCCCGGGACATATTCCATGACCAGGAAGGGATTGTTGCCTTCCTTAAGCCCGAACTCGATAAACCTCACGAATCCCGGATGCGATATGGTTGTAATTATAGCCACTTCATTGAGGAAATTCAGCCAGTCGACTTCGCCTTCAGCCCTGTTCATCAGCTTTATGGCCACCACACGTTTACAGCGGTCGTGCACTGCCAAATACACCGTCCCTAACCCGCCGCCGAGTTTGCGAAGCGTTGTATAATTTCCGACTTTGATGCCGGCACCTTCCCCTCTTTTTCCTGCTGCACAGTCATCGCAGAGATACAGGGAAACATCCCTTAACTCTTGCGCTCTCCCGTCGCTCACGGCCTCGGGGGTCAGATCGCACGAGCATTCCCAGCAGCGGTACCCGTCCTGAATTAAAGAGAATCTGAAAGGATATACGCGTTTCTCCTCGTCGCGGCATTTCTGGCATAGGAATTCGCCGCCCCGCCACGTCGAGAGGTCGGCTGTCTCATCGCAGGCCAATTCCCTTCCGCAACGAATGCAGTAAAGGGACATCTCTTGTGGTATCGTGCCGCCCCCATGGTCGCAGCCTGCGAGGCCCCCTGGGCCCGGCTCGCCTCGCAAGAACTCGCCGTCCATCGGGTCCTCCTTCCCAACTCTCCAATGCCGTCACTCTGCCAGTGGATGTCTTCCTCCTCAATTACTCCCGAGCCAGGAGCCCATTATTGCGCACCATCGCTTGCGCCGATTTCGCTGGAGCCTCCTTCCGCAACATCCATGAGCCCCGCTCAACTGCTTTCAAAAGCAAGCCTGGCTCGGATGCCATCTCAAAGGACCCCGCTCCCCGGTCACCAGAACTCGCCAGCGCTCTGAGCCCTTCCGGCGTTTCCATCAATTTAAAACACTGCACTCGCGACACTTCGGTGCTTGCCGCCATCGCCTTCAACTTCTTGAAGAAACAACGCTGTCTTGAACGAGCGCCTTTCTCGCCCCTCCGTTTTCCTCTCTGGTATAGAGAACCTGATCTATCAGGCCATACGACCGCGCATCCTCGGCGGTCATGTAGAAGTCCCTCTCCGTATCCCTCTCTATGACCGTCACGGGCTGGCCGGTGTGGTGAGCGAGAATCTCATTGAGTTTTCTCTTGACGCGGCTTATCTCTTTCACCTGGATCTCCATATCCGTTGCCTGCCCTTGCGCACCCCCGAGAGGTTGGTGGATCATGACCCGCGCGTTGGGAAGCGCGGCCCTCTTTCCGGGCGCTCCCGACGCCAGGAGCACCGCGCCCATGGAGGCTGCCTGGCCGATGCATACCGTCGCCACATCGCACGAGATGTACTGCATCGTGTCGTATATGGCAAAACCCGCCGTGACCGCCCCTCCAGGGCTGTTGATATAGAGATAGATGTCCTTCCCGGGGTCCACGGCCTCGAGATAGAAGAGCTGAGCTACGACCACATCAGCAACGTCATCGTTTATGTCGCCGGTGAGGAATATGATCCTGTCCGCAAGGAGCCTGGTGTAGAGATCCACGAGGCGTTCCCCGCCCAAGGTCTTTTCAACGATGTAGGGTATCTTCAAGAGTCCCATCGCTCCTCCTTTCGCATGACATCTGTGCTTGGTAAGGTAAAAAGGCACCTGCACTCTCGCCTAAATCGCCTCCTCGTCCGCCGTCGCTCCCGAAAAGACGGCTTCCCTCTCCGATGCGCTTGTAGCTTTCCGAATCGCGATCCTTCCCTCTTCCATATCCACGATGACGTCATCGCCATCCTCGACCTCGCCACGGATCTTCATGGTCGAAAGCGGGATGACCACTTCCCTGTCGAAAACCCTCTCCAGCTCTCTTGCCCCCATCTCCCGGCTGAAACCCCTGTCGATGATGTGCCGTGCGGCTTCCTCGCTCATGGTCAGATGGACGTTCATCTCCGCCAACCTGGTGTTGAACGTCCTGACTATCTTCTGCAGTATGAGTTCGGCTGACCTGCACGACAGCGGGTAGAAGAACACGAGAGCGCTGAGGCGGTTGAGGAACTCCGGTCGGAAATGTCCCTCCACGGCCCTCTTTATCGCGTCCTCATACTCCTTTCTCTCCGCTTCGTTCAATTCGCCTTCCTGCACGAACGTGCCGCCGCTTACGCGAACAGGACTTATGCCGATGCCGGGTTGCCTCACGGGGCGCGCATAGGCATCAGTCCCCAGGTTGGTGGTCATGATGATGATGGAATTGGAGAAATCGGCCACGCGTCCCCTCGAGTCGGTCAACCTTCCGTCGTCAAAGACCTGCAGGAAGACGTCCATCACTCGCGGATGTGCCTTTTCCACCTCATCGAAGAGGAGCACGGAGAAGGGCTTGTTTCTCACCTTTTCGGTGAGCTGGCCGCCTTCATCGTGTCCCAGGTATCCCGGCGGGGCACCGATGAGCTTCGAAGCCGTGTGCCCTTCCCGATATTCCGACATGTCAAACCTGATCAGGGCTTTTTCGGTCCCGTAAATGAATTCGGCGAGGGCTTTGGCGAGTTCCGTCTTGCCCGTTCCAGTGGAGCCGGCGAAAAGGAAGACAGCATACGGCCTTCGCGGGTCGGAAAGGCCGGACCGGGACCGGCGCACGGCATCGGCCACGCTTTTGAGCGCCTGGTCCTGGCCTATCACCCTCCTCCTGAGAAAATCTTCCATGCTCTCCAGTTTTGCGAGCTCGTCGTCCGTCACGTCACTCAAAGGAATCCCCAAACGTCCCGCTATCACCTCCGCCACATCCCTTTTACCGATGACCGATGCTCCCTGCTGCTCCCGGAAGGCGAGTGAGGTGCCGAGAAGCCTGGCGGCGCATGCGCTGTCGATAAGGTCGATGGCCTTGTCGGGTAGGCGTAACGTGTGGAGGTAGCGCGTGGAGAACCTCACTGCCGCCTCCAGCGCTTCCCTGGAAATCTCCAACCCGTAATGTTCCTCGAAATCCTCCCTTAACCCCTCGAGGATACGCAGGGCGTCCTGTTCGCTCGGTTCTTCCACCATAATCCTGGTGAACCTTCTCCGCAGCGCATCGTCCTCCTCTATAAAACGGCGGTACTCATCGAGTGTCGTCGCCCCGATGCAGCGGATCTCCCCCCTTGCCAGGGCGGGCTTCAAGAGGGTTGCCGCGTCCAGCGCCTCACCACCACACCTCGATCCGATGAGAGTGTGTATCTCATCGATGAAGAGTATGATGTTCGGGTCAGCAGATGCTTCCTTGATCACTTTTTCCATGCGTTCCTCGAAGTCACCCCTGTACCTTGTGCCCGCTAAAAGGCCACCCATCGTGAGCTCGACGATCCTTTTGCCGCGAAGCTGTTCGGCGATGTCCTGTGCAAGCAGTTTCTGGGCCAGGCCCTCTACGATACATGTCTTCCCCACACCGGGCTCCCCGACGAGTATGGCGTTGTTCCTGGTCTTCCTGATGAGAATGCGGCCCAGCTCGGCGATCTCCCTCTCTCTCCCGATGCAGGGGGATAGTCTGTCTTCCCTGGCGAGAGCGGTGAGATCTCTACCGTATTTATCGAGATACGGCGTCCTCGGGTGGGAAGCGGCGGGGTCCTCCTCTTCCCCACTGAGCGTTCCCTCCACTGTGCCGGGCGCTGCCGTTTCCGCCTCCAAACCCAGATACTGGCGCAGCTGAGACGGCTCTACCGAGAACTCCGCAAGCAACGCACCGATCAAACTCCAAGGCCAACGCAGCATCGCCGCGATTAGATGCTTCAGCATCAGGAGGTCTTCCGATCGCGCTTCGCGGATCTCGTCGGCGGCGTCGTAAAGCTCACGGCATCTCTGACTACGGTGGCCGTCGAAGATACCCTTCTCCAAGCCGGATTGGTGGACTATCTTACGCAGCCTTCGGCGTGCCCTGACGGGATTCAGCCCTGCTCGTGCCATGACGTCCAGTATAGCGGAGGCTTCTTCCCTGAACGATTCCCAGTCCCCGATATCCATGCCTTCCACCACAGGGCTCTCGCGGGAAACTAGGTCCTCTGCCTTGCAGATTCCTATGAACAGATGTTCCGGCTCTATGTGCGCGTTCCCAAGGGCCTGCGCCTCCACGGCAGAGATCGCATGCACGACAAAGACCCCTGGGGAAACGACGTGACCTGGCCCGCTCGTCAAGCAACTCACCTCCTCCCCATCGTCGCTGCCCACCCTATCACCCTTGGTAACGAAGCGATTCACGCGAACCCTTATCGCCTCCTGTGTCTCCCTCGATGCAATTTTCGCGTCCCATAAGCAATAAACGCTGCGCTTCATGTTCTCGCGGCATACCACATGCATGCCGGGGCATCTTCGAATATCTCGCGATAAGTTCGCCTCTCCCGCCTATAAGGTTCGAGTGGGTCATCAAGCAGGCGAAATGTCAGAAAATCCTTGGGGAAGACACCGGAGATGAAATGTCTGAATGGAGTATCAGGTTAAAAAGGGTTGCGGAGATAGCAGGCATACTGCTCATGGGAGCTTTTTCTCTCTTCCTTCTATTTTTCGCTCTCCTCAAACCCTCTCTTCAGAAACACGATTTCTTCACCGGACTTTTCACCTTGTTCGCTTTCTTCATGATGATCCTATCCATTGTAAGCGCCAGCCACGGGCGTGCTCTCTCCACGTTCAACCTTTCATTCCTTAGCTTTTTCTTCCTCTCCTTTGCCATGGCCAAAAGCGCGCCGGAGGTAAGAAGCCCGTGGGTCATCATCATGATCTTTTTCTTCTTGGGGTTTCTCGGGATCGGGGCAGCGATGGAAAGAGGCGAGGAACGCCGCCTTCTCTTGGAGAACGAATACGTTGAGGCGGCCCGAGAGGGTTTGCGCGTCTCCATCGTCGGCGTTTCGTTCATCTTCCTCTTGCTGGCCGTTTACTGGCCCGTCTGGGGATACAGGAGCCCCACCGCCTTCGCCAGCCCGAGCGAGATCAGGTTTTTCGAGAATATCTTCAGCAACGTCTGGAGCATTTTCTATATTCTCGCCCTGCTGTCCATCTGTGCAGCCTGGAAAAAGGACACGGGAGCCAGCACGGCTTTATTGCTCTTGTTTATGGTCACTAGCTTTCTGGCTAAGTGGTTCCCGTGGGTCCTCGAGGTCTTGAATTCCTACCTCTCTCGCCCCTTTCCCAACCTCGTGCAAAGGTCCTTGGAATGGTCGCAGAGGACACTTGGCTCGGTGGGTTGGGGAATCTTCCTCGTGGGCACTGTCTCCGCGCTTGCACAGATTCCCGTGCTCATCATGCATTGCAGCAAGAAAAACGCCGTTTTATGCGAAAATCGCAACCTGGGAACCGTCGGTCTGTATAGAAAGTACGTCTTATCTATCGTAAAAGAACTGCATCGTCTTCCGCTAAACCTGCTTCATTTTTCTCTGAGTGTATGGCTTCCTCTGCTGATCTGGGCAAAACTCCGCGCTCAAAACGGCGTTAATTCGTCCGCTTTCAACTTCTTCGGGCTGCCCGACTTGAGGTTTCCCGACCTGAGGCCGGACTTTCGCTACCCCAACCTCTTCCTCATACTATCTCTCGGCTTGCTTTCCCATAATATCCTACGCCTCGCGCACGAACACGGAGCGTCCCTCCTCGAAGGAAAGGCGAAAAAATATGCGGTGGCTATCGTATCGTTGTCCGTATCCATCATGGGCCTCTTCATCCCGGCTGGAGTGCTTTTGTATCTTTTGCTTGTCGCTTTGGTTAAAATTGCTGCTCTGTTATTTATGCCAGGCACTCGAGTCGCCCTACCTGCGAGCACGCAGGAAACGTGCGCCATGGACACGATGACCCAACTTCCTGAGCTGCACATGGCAGGGATTTCGTTTCCAGATCCTGGGTCGGGGTGTGGAGGTGCGACGGCTCTTACTCCTGAGCGCATGGAAGGGATTTCATCTACAGAGTCCGGGTCGGGGTGTGGAGAAGGGATTTTACCAACAGAGTCTGGGTCGGGGTGTGGAGGTGCGACGGCTCCAACTCCTGAGCTGCGCATGGCAGGGCTGTTCGTACGTCGCGTGAGTTTGGGAGCCGACGACCTGGGCGAGATTCGACCTTTTTTTGACACGTTGCACGCCCAAGATGTGCCCTGGCTTTTCTTCAGCTACAACTCTCCCAGCAATATGATCTGGGCCCTCGACAAAAAAGGGGCGGTGCTCTGTTTGGGCTTCGGGGACGGGACGAAAAGATGGGGACAGACGGAATTGAAGAATCCCCGCTGGTTTTTCTCTCTGAAGGAGAGTGTAATTCTACTCAATGCCTCAAGAAAAGCGATCGTCATCAGTAGAGGAGATGAGGAAGACCTAACCTCGTCGGAGATGATCCTCTCCAGGCCTCCAGTCGCAGCGGCGGTCAATCCCTTCGGTAGCATACTCGCTTTCGCAGGAGAACCGGAGAGAAAACTACTCCTACATTACTTTCCCACAAACCTGGAAAGAGCTCCCCTGCAGGCGTTGACGGGCGTAGAAGCGCTTTCATTCAGCCCGGACAACCTGTTTCTCTATCTACTCTCCGTGCGCCGTGAGGTCCTAAAAATCAATATGGCGACGCTGGGGATCTGCGAATCCCTTGCCATTCCCGGAATGGGGAGCATCTCTCGGTTCGCTGTCGGACCGGACGGCGTATTGATTGCCTGTCGTGAAAGAGACGGGCGCGAGTACCTGACGGTCTGGAATCCCACAAGGGACTTCTTCAGGGAAAGGAGGATGCCGGTGAGGGTTTCGACCTTTGCTGTCGACCCTTGCTTCGGCCGCATCGCGATAGGGGGCCGCAAGGGAAAGATCGTAGTGTACACGAAAGACCTCAGGAAAGAACTGCTGAACCTGAAACTGCACGAAGGCGCGGTGACCGGACTGTCCTTCACGCCGAGCGGAAGCGATCTTATCAGTGCCGCAATGGACGGTACGCTGGTGAGGTTAAAGCTTCTCTGATCATGAAGAATGAAGGTGAGGGTTCATCGTTTCGTCGCGAGAAGATCCGCCAATACCATATTAGATTGTGAAGGAGCGGGATCGCCCGGGCTGGGAATGGATTTCACCCAGGTCATGCACGGACCCTTGGCAGCAGCCGCGCCTAGCCCGGGCGAGCAAAAAGAGTGAGTGAGGAGGTGGCCATCGTGGACGACAGGGAAGCGAGATCGCGTTACGGTTTTCGCTTGGGGAACCCGAAGAGCTTTCGAAATCTGACCGTCTACCCCATCTTCTACGACGGGCCCGAACCGGGTTTCATCTCCTTAAAAGAGGCCTTGAGCTCCGGGCGTCTGAAGATTAAGGAGGTCAGCGAAGAAGGCACGGTTTCCCGTCTCAGGGTGGAGAACCGCGGCGACAGCCCCGTCCTTCTGCTCGACGGAGAGGAACTCTCTGGATGCAGGCAGAATCGAGCGTTGGAGATCTCCACCATCGTCCCCGCTCAAAAGGAGATGGTCATCTCCGTCAAGTGCACGGAGAGCGGACGCTGGTCATACAGCTCCAGGGTCATGACCGAGTCGGGGACGGTGATGCCTTGCCAGCTGAGAGGGACGAAATCCATATCCTTCCTCGAAAGCCTGGAAACCCGCGGAAGACCCGAGGCCGATCAGGGGAAGATATGGGACGGAGTAAGGAGCTACGCCAGGCGAGCTGGATTTAACCCCAAGAACGAGGCCCTGTTGGAGATCTTTCGGCACAAGGAAGGCGAGCTTAAGGCCGTCGTCGATGCCCTACCCTGCGAGGAAGGGCAAAAAGGTATCATAGCGGCGATAAACGGAGCGGTTGTGGGAATGGACTTCGTCGCCAGCGCTTCCGTCTACCGGGATCTTCACCCCAAGCTCATCAGGAGCTACGCCTTAGACGCCCTTCTCGAGAAGAAGAAGAACATGGCGCCTCCTCGGAAAGAGGATGCCTACGACTTCCTTGTCCAAACCACTCTCTGTTCGCGGTTGACGCTCGATTCCAATGACCGCCTTCAGAGCATAGGGTTCAAGGGAAACGGCTTGGTGGGGACTCTACTCACCTATGAGGGCAGGCCGGCCCATCTTTCCTTTCTGCGGACGTCCGATTAAGGCAAGCGGCGCAACCGTTGCGGGCTCTGGACCTTAAAGGAGGCTCATGATGCCGGGGAACACGTGGTTCGTCTCCGACACGCATTTCAATCACGGGAATGTCATTAGGTACTGCCGAAGGCCGTTCAATTCGGTGGAGGAGATGAACGAGACCCTGGTAGAACGGTGGAACGCATCGGTGAGAAATGGGGACATCGTATATCATCTGGGAGACTTCGCTTTCGGCAGCCCGGATCGTATCGCCAGCTTATTGGCCAGGTTGAAGGGCAGGCTGTTCATATGCCTCGGCTCCCACGACAGGAACCTTGTCAGGGCGTGCAAACAGGCGAGAAACGTGGAGGGCCTGAAGGAATCCTACCTCGTTTCCCTGAATCTGGGAGGAAAAAGGAAACAGAAGTTGTTTCTTTCCCATCATTGCCATCTTGTCTGGCCGTACAGCCGATACGGTTCCTGGCATCTCTTCGGCCATTTCCACGGGGGCTACGACGAGTTGGTGTCCACGCTTGGAAAGATGCTCGATGTGGGAGTGGACTCGCATGATTTCTTCCCGTGGAGCCTGCAGGAAGTGCTCTCCGTAATGGAGAACCGTCCACCCAACCTCGACCAGAGAACGTCGAGCCGTTGCATGTCGGTGAGGCCTTTGAACACGAGGGGTTTCCACCATGTAGCGCAATCCGGCATGACATGAGGATGGAAAAACGAAAAGGATCAGCTGTTTCGTTTTTCAAGTGAAGTTATCGCTCCTACTGAGCGAAGGCGCGGCTTCGGCCCAGGACAAGCGGTGGCCCGTAAGCCACTAAGGGAGGGCAAAATCGCATTCATCGCGGAACATCAAAGGGTGATCCGAGATGTCGCAGTCGATACGCCGAGTCGCCGGGACTATTGCCAGGCGAATCTTTCAAAACATGTCACCCTCCAGGACCAATGCATCCCCTCTGACTAAAGGACATATTGTAGTGGGGATCATCATCGCCACATCTTTCTGCTTGTTTCAGTATTTCACGTGTCCAAGGGAAGCAGGGCCTTTCGTCCCTTATCCCGACTTCATAATAGGCGTCGATCCCCCAACGGCCAGCATCCCTCCAGGGGGAACGACGACCGTCAGCTTGCTCATTAAGACGAGAAACGGTTACGACGAGGCTATCGACATCTCCCTCGAAAATCCTCCTCCTTTCATAAGCGTTGAGCTCTCAGAGGATGAAGCCGACGCATCCGGTAAATCGGCCACCTTGGCGACCATCGCGTCGGCCGAGAAAATGCCTTCCGGCGACTACGAGATCACCTTCGTGGGAGAAGGCGGGGACGGAAAACGCAGGGAGGCCTCCTTGCTTCTTACCGTGGAAAAGGTATGGAGAGAATTTTATGCCGCCATAGATTACCCGCAAGACGGAGAATACATCTCTGCAGAACCCTATGAACCCGTGCAATCGTATGGCCGCTCGTCGGGATACCTGCCGGAAGGCGAACATGCCTGGCTCTGCATTCAATCCTCAAAGAACTCCCTGATATGGCCCCAGTTCGAGATTCCGCAGGGTGATGACCAGGAATGGGAATTGAGCCTTAATTTTGGCGCAAGGGAAGAATATTACATCCTGATCCTCATCGTCGGCCAGTTCGACCACGAGCGTTTCGAGCAGTGGAGGCATAACGGAATGAAGACCGGCGATTGGCCCGGGCTTTCACTCCCGAGAACGGCGAAGATCTACGAAATGGTAACCATTAACAATACATGAGAGGGAGATACATGTTGCGATCAATCCACTTACTCAAATATCAATATAATGGAAATGCCGTTTTCGGCAAGTTCGATCTTTTACAGGTTGCTGTCTACAAAAAGTAGGCACCCCATCCCGACAAAACCTCAACACGCTATCCTCTCATGTCCCGCAAGCGCCTTGAGGACGTCCTTCACCCAGGGGTCTCCGCTCCTTGTCTCAAGAAGCGGCATGTGCTTTTCGAGCCAGGCTTCGGGATTCCTCCTCACCTCCTTTCTGAGGGAGGCCATGGCC
>NZ_JACVJJ010000077.1:0-10440 GCF_015711935.1 Candidatus Solincola tengchongensis | reverse complement strand
GGCGAGCTTGTTCTCCTCCAGGAAATCCCTGGCCTTCCTGCACCACCCGCAGGTGGACAAGGCGAAGAGCAGCAGGTCGTGCTCCGCGTTCTCGCCCTCGACCTTCTTAAGGTACTGTTCCATGTCCTTCACTCCTTTCACGGGACTCTCACGGGTTAATTCTTCCCCGGGAGCGGCCCCTTAAACCGGCAGCGGGATCGGAGGCACCTTCCTCTTTCCCCATCCCCATTCTTCCTTGTCGCGATGCGCATGAGCCATGACATGAGTCACCTGCGCCCAGGCTAAGACTGGGGTGAAGAGCCCCCGGAAACCCATTGGCCGGGCAACGGACGGGCGGAATCCCCTCCTCGTCTCCCCGCTTTAATCTACCCTGAAAAACGAGGTCTCTCCGCGGCCGGAACTTCGGGAAGCGCAACGGAGGTGGCCCGGGTTGGCGGAATCCCCTCCTCGTCCTTTCTGTTTTCTCATCTACCCCGAACAACGAGGTCTCTTCGCGGCCGGAACTTCAGGAGGCATGACGGAGGTCACCGGGAATGGTGCCGTGGCAGGAAAGGAATACCGGAAGATGCAATGGACAGAGGCGCCGACCCGGCCATCGACCGACTCGGCAAAGGGTGCGGATTCACCCATTATGCCGGCACAACACATCCGCCAATAAGGGATATCCGTATCCGGAGCGCGACAGAGCCATGGTTGGGCTCATCCAGGCTTTCAGGCGAGATAGGAAAGGAACCCCGGTATATGCATCGGTTTTAGCCGTAAAGCGGGCGGATTGCTCCTCCTTTTTTGATCCGGCAGAACATGCGCCTCACGAAGAGGCATCGAGGGTCAGGGGGGCAGCGATGATGATATGGGGCGGCCATTCAAAAATGATATAGGGCGACCACGCAAGAGCCAGCGGCGCAGGAAGAGGACGATGACCGGTCAGTCATTTATCTTTCCCGTTTCCCCATCATCAAATAACATTTATTGATTGGTGTTTTGCCGTTACCCAAACAGGACTCTTGCTTTCCACGAAGGCGTGTTATAATGGCGATGCGACATCGTATCGGATAGTCCCAAGGGCTAAGAGGAGGGAGGGAGATGAGTGAGATTTTCCGCAGACTGGGCCGGGTGCTGGGGAGGATGGCCAACAACCAGGACCTGATATCGGGGATCATCTCCGGCATCGACCCGCGTGTGGTGGCCAAAGCGGTAAACGAGAACAGCGGGTTGCTGGGCGAGGTGATGGGATACCTCGAGCCGGAGGTCTTTGCCGGGATAATAAACCGCAACCCCGACTTTCTTTTCAAGCTATTGAAGAGCCTGGACGCGTCGGCGCTGGCGGCGGCCCTCAACAAGAACCAGGGCTTCCTGGTCCAGCTCATAGAGAACACCCACCCCAATCTCTTCTCCAGGGCGGCCAACGCACTCTTCAACCGCATACGCAAGGCGACATACCGCCCGGGGCTCTCCACGGCGGAGGAGCTCCGAGAGAGCGCCTGAGCCGTATCCCAACCGCTCACCAGGCCTCCGGAGGATGGACTCCCAGACGCAAGGGGAAGCAGGTCTTTTCGGGAGCGGCGTTTAGTGCGCAATCCGCCGGCGCGGAAGAGCCCTGGTGCAGGCCGAGGCGATCCAGGATCCCGCCCGAGGCGCTCCGCATCTCTCATCTAACCCATATTTAGGGCTCCGGAAGGAGATGGACAATCGTCGGGAGCGGCGTTTAGTGCGCAATCCGCCGGCGCGGAAGAGCCCTGGTGCAGGCCGAGGCGATCCAGGATTCTACCGGAGGCGCTCCGCATACGGATCCCGTGGGGGTGACGGAACCCCTCGACCCGTGGAGAAGGGGAGAGAAACAGGGAATCTCGTATAGGGACTGCCTGCGGACAGGGGGAACGCGAGGCGGAGATTTGCCGCCGTGTAATGGCTCGAAGGCCAAAGCCCGTGGAAACCGACGATTACCAGCGCTCGTCACCCTGCCTGCATGGCCTCCCGCGGCTGCTCGATGGACGGAATCGCCCACGAGGTCTCCCGCCGTGGCTCGACTTGGCAGAATCAAGCTTTAATCTCCAATAAGGGATTTTTCCCGCAGGTTCTCCATCTTTCGCGCGGAAGAGCCGCGCATCCGGCGTCAAGCGGCGAGACACCGCGCGTCGTCAGGCGGGCTTTGTATTATCATAGGGCAAAAGGGAAGGATGGCGCGCCATGGGCTCGGAGATTTTGGAGAAGTTCCGCCCCCTCTTTCAGCCGCGCAGCATCGCCGTGGTGGGGGCAACCGACAACCCCTTCAAGCTGGGCTACCACGCCCTGGCCGCCGTGACCTCCACCGGATACCGGGGCGAGGTGTACCCGGTGAACCCCAACGCCGGCGATACCATCCAGGGCCGGAGGGCCTACCGCTCCATCTCCGAGCTCCCTCACGGCGTAGACCTCTTCGTCTATGCCGTGCCCGAGGTGCAAGTGCTCCCCTCGGTACGCGAGGCGGTGGAAAGGGGCGGTCGTGCTGGGGTCATCTTCGCCGGCGGCTTCCGGGAGACGGGGGAGGAGGGGAGGAGGCTCCAGGAGGAGCTGGTCCGGGTGGCCGACTCCGGGGGCATGAAGCTCATCGGGCCCAACTGCATAGGCATCCTCAACACCAGAGACGGCATCAACGCAACCTTCGCCAGCCCCCTGTCCTGGTTCCCCCAGGGGAATGTCTCCGTGGTCAGCCAGAGCGGGGGGATGGGCAACTGCATCCTCAACGAGCTCATGGACGAGCGGGTGGGTATCGCCAAGTTCGTGAGCATAGGCAACCGGGCCAACGTTGAGTTCGCGGACATGGTGGAGTACCTGGCCGAGGACCCGGACACCGCGGTCATCTGCCTCTTCATCGAGGGCCTGGACCGCGGGGACGATTTCCTCCACCGGGCGCGTGAGGCGGCGCGGAGAAAACCGGTCATCGTCTACAGCCGGGGGTTCACGGAGAGCTCCTCCCGCACCGCCCTCTCCCACACAGGGTCGGTGGCCAGTTCGGAGGCGGTTTACCGCGGGGCCTTCGCCCAAGCCGGCCTCCTCCAGGTGGAGTCGGCGAGCGAGATGGCCTGCCTGGCCAAGGCCGTCTCCATGGGAGGGGTCCCGCGGGGGAACGGGGTCTTCGTCTCCACCCACACCGCGGGGCCGGTCATCGCCATAACGGACATAGGGGAACGCGGCGGGGTGCGTTTCCCTCCCCTGCGTCCGGAGATCGCCGCCGCCGTCCAGGAGTTCATACCCCGGCACGCCACGGCCGAAAACCCGCTGGACATGTTCGCCTTCGCCTGGACGGACAACTCCCTCTACCTGCGCGCCGCCGACCTGGCCCTGCGTCAGGAGGACATCCACTGCGCGGTGGCCGTCTTCGTCACCGGGGCAGGAGCCGGTCCCGCCTTCCCGGCGCGGGAGTACGCGGAGATAGGGAGGAAACACGGAAAGCCGGTGTTCCTGTGTCTGGTGGCCCCGGCCCTTCTCTCCCAGGAAATGGAAGAAGCCCAGCGGGCGGGGGTCATCGCCTACAACACCCCGGAGAAGATGGGGCGGGTGCTCGCCAACCTGAATCGGCTCCTGGCCCTGAGAGGGCGCGGGTAGGTAAAGGCCGGATGCCTTTCCGCCTTCGAAGCGCCGCAATCCAACAAGGGGGGTTTGCTGGTGCATATCCCTTCGCCGGGGGTTCCGGCAACCCCGTCACGCCCGACGCGCCCCCCTAACCGCCTCCTAACCGAAAAGGGCGCTGAAGCGCATCCGGAGGGGTTTCCCGCCGCCGACCGTCTCCGGTTTGGGAAGCGGTAAAGCCGGGTAGATTCAGTAAGGATGGACGATCGGCCTTGATCCTCGCCCTAAAGACCGGGGGTAAAAGGCCAGGGATGTCTTGGGATATTCGAACGGAAACCCTGCCGGCAACACGAGAAACCCTAGAGCCCGGGAGAAGGGCTGTCCAGTCAAACAGGTGGTGAGAAATGAAAGCCTGGAAAATCCCGCTCATCTTCATTGTCCTCCTGTTGCTGTCCGCTCTCCTCAATCTCTCCTGCGGAGGGAAAACCGCCGGGACGGCGGGTGAGGGCAAGGAGCAGGAGCAAGGGAAAGGCGCCGACGTAATGGTAGGAAAGGGCCTCATCGCTTTCGTCAGAGAGGGGGACATATGGATCATGGACGGCGAGGGCGGAAATCCCCGCAACCTCACCTCTTCCACGGCGAGGGAATGCAACCCCGCCATCTCCCCCGACGGCACCCGCATGGCTTATACCGCTCTGGACGGACACCGCAACGTCTATGTAATAGGCACGGACGGAAGAGGACCCACGCGGAGGAAAGCTTTCCCTATGCGGAGGTCTACCTCATGAATCCCGATGGCAGTGAACAGCGCAGGCTCTCCAGGGGCGAATTTCCGCTTGAGAACCCGGCTGCCCTGTGGTGGCTCCCCGGGGGCAGGGAGATCGCCGTGTGGGAGATGGGCACGGGCGGCGGCACCGGCATTTCCCTGGTCGACGTGAGGAGCGGTGCGGTCACCAGGCCCGCAGAATTGTACTCGATCCTGGATGCCGAGGGTTACCTGGCCCCTTGCGTCAACAGCTACCTGGTCAACCCGGTAAGGGGAGACCTGGTGGCCTGCGCGTTGTATGACCTGGCTTCCTCACCCGGGGACCTTTCCAAGAACGGGCTTTTTCTGGTCAACCTGGTGGAGGGTACCCTGGTCGGGATCAAGCCCGTTCAGTTCCCCGCAAGCTACGCCTGGTCGGCTGACGGCAATTACCTCTACTTCACCGACCGGTCGTCCGAAGGGCGTTACTGCTTCTTCCGCGCCGGCTCCGGGGGCGGGGGTTACGAGAGGTTGGGCGGCCTGCCGGAGATCCCCTGGGACGAGGATATGGCCTGCCAGGGACCTTACGCGGATTTCTTATTCCCCCATTGATGCCCTCTCCCACCGGCAACCCGTGGAGCGAGCCGTTCCCGACGGCCACTAATGACGGCGAGCCTTTTTCGGGCCCGGCCCCGATCGCGTTGCGGGTGTTAAGATGTTAAAATCTGGATGGGTGAGAAAATGGCGAGGTTCGGATTCGGAAAACGGGACGTGCGCAGGCTGGAGAGGGAGCGCGACGTCGAGGGCCTGGTGGAGCTCCTGCGCGACGAGGACGAGAAGGTGGCCTTCCAGGCCATCGAGGCCCTGACCCGCCTGGGCGACAAGCGGGGGGTGGAGGCCCTCATGGCCCTGGTGGTCGACCCCACCACCACCGAGCTCATCCGCGCCAAGGCCTGGCTGGCCCTGGACGTTGGGCTGGCCCGGGAGGCCAAGAAGCGCACCCAATGGAAGTAGCGGGCGACTCTTTTCGGGGTCTCGGTTCTGCCACGGGGGATGCAGGAATCACGCGTCCTGGGTAGCCAAAGCGAACCCCGTCAAAGGTAGCCCGCCGGAAGTGCGTTGGTCACCATTGGGTGAGGAAACCGCGGCTCGCCCGCCCTTCATGCATAAGGCTCCGAATACCCCTTTGAGGCCGGAGGCAAAGGCACTCGTCACCACAGCGGGAAAGCTCTTTGCCGACTCCATCGGAATTAACTCCCCGCAGGGGTTTATCATCCTCTCTCGGGCATGACCGCATCGGGAACACTCGAAGGAAAGCATGAAGAACCTTGGGCGAAAAGCCTGCCCGCCCTCAGGATGACGGGTGAGGCAGGACGTATTTATCCCTCCAAGGGGGGTATATTATATACTTGTCTTTCGAGCTTGCCTTTCCGGTAATAAACCGCGAAGCTACGACTTCGGGAGACGGGTGAAAGCCATGCAGGAGAACGACTATCCCAAGCTGCGTCGGCTGGAGGCCTTTCCCGCCAGGCAGCAGGGAAGGGACGTGGTGGCCCTGCGCGATCCCTTGGGGTACGCGAGGAACATCGTCGTCCTTCCCCCCAACCTCTACTATATAGCCTCCCTATGCGACGGGACGCGTTCCCTGCGCGACCTGCAGGCGGCCTACGTCCGGCGCTACGGGGACATCATCACCAGCGACCAGGTGGCCTCCCTCATCGCCGAGCTGGACCGCAAGCTGCTCCTGGACAGCGACAACTTCCGGAACTACAAGCGCCGCCTGGACCAGGAATACCTGGCGCTGCCCAACCGGCCCATGGCCTCGGCGGGGAGCGGCTATCCGGCCGATCCCCGCGTACTGGTGCAGCAGTTGAGGGCCATGCTCCTCGAGGCCGGGGAACCGCAACCGCTCGCGGAGCCTCCCCTGGCCGCCGTGGCTCCCCATATAGACCTGGAGCGGGGTTGGGAATGTTACGGAAAACTCTATTCCCTGCTGGGGGCCTCCATGTCCGGAACTTCCCGCCCCCTGGTGGTCATCCTGGGGACCTGCCACGGGGAGATGGAGGGCCTCTTCGCCCTCACCAGCAAGAACTACCTCACGCCCTTTGGGCTGGTGGAGACGGACGCCGGTCTGGCCGAGGGCCTGGCCCGCGCGGCGGGCATGGACGGCCTGGGGGACGAGCT
The DNA here is from genome assembly GCF_015711935.1 of Candidatus Solincola tengchongensis. Classification (NCBI taxonomy): domain Bacteria; kingdom Bacillati; phylum Actinomycetota; class Candidatus Geothermincolia; order Candidatus Geothermincolales; family Candidatus Geothermincolaceae; genus Candidatus Solincola; species Candidatus Solincola tengchongensis. Next base: position 3,962 of record NZ_JACVJJ010000077.1, on the reverse strand, counting down.
CTCCCACCGCTCCGAGCACTCCATCGAGATACAGCTTCCCCTGCTCTGCTTCATATTCGGGGGAGCGGACCGCTTCCGCCTGCTGCCCATCACCTGCAATTCCTTCCACGCCTTCGTCCAGGAACGCAGGTCTCCCTCCGAGGACCGGGAGGTGGCCTCCTTCGTCAACGCCCTTAAGGGGCTGCTCTCGGCGATGGGCGAGGAGGCTCTCTTCATCGCCTCCGCCGACCTGGCCCATGTGGGCAGGAGGTTCGGCAGCCCCCTCCCCCTGGACGGGGTGATACTCTCCTCGGTCATCGCCAAGGACAAGGAGATGCTGCGCTTCGCCGAAGAAGGGGACGCGGAGGGCTTCTTCGACTACGTGGCCGCGGAGGGTGATTCACGACACGTGTGCGGTCTCCCTCCCATCTACACCATGGTCAAGGCGCTGGAGGGGAGGAAGGGCACCCTGGTGGACCACTGCCACTGGTTTGACTCCCAGGAAGGCTCGGCGGTGACCTTCGCCGGCCTGGTCTTCCCCCGCTGATGCCGGAGGCAGGAACCATCGCCCTCCCACTGCGGGCCAACCGTCCGCTCCTGGCCCTCTTCTTCTCCCAGTTTCTGGGAATGGTGGCCAGGGGCGTCTACTACGTGGGGCTGCCCCTCTTCGTACTGGAGCGCACGGGCTCCCCCTTCTCCATGAGCGTGTCCCTCTTCCTCAGCTTCGCCCCCTTCACCCTGGCCGCGCCCTTCGTGGGCCCCGTGGTGGACCGCTTCTCGCGCCGCGACCTCCTCGTGGCCTCCAACCTCCTGTACGGGTCGTTCATCCTCATCCTCCCCTTCCTGCGCGCTCCCTACCCCGTCTTCGCCGTGGCCTTCTGCGCCTCGATGTGTGGAGTCCTGGTGTCCAACTGCATAGTCGCCTTGCTCCCGGAGCTTGTGGAGATATCCCAGCTCGCCAGGGCCAATTCGGCGTACATGTTCCTCCGTTCGGCGACCTTCCTCCTGAGCACCGGCTCCGCGTATTTCCTGGTCAAGGCGCTGGGAAAGGCAAACGTCTTCTTTCTCTGCTCCGCCCTTCTCGGTGCCTGCTCGGCGGCCAGCCTGTTGGTGAAGAGGGACGAGGGAAAGAGGAGGCCCGGCGTTCGGGGCTACGGGGAGGCCTCCCCCATCAGGGGAATGGCCCGGGCGGTGAGCATCATCCGTTCCGACCGACACGTGCGCGGGCTGACGGTCATGCACCTCCTCTTCATGCCCGTGTTCGGGGCTTTTGAGGTGTTGCTCCCCCTCTTCAGCGCACAGCGGCTGGGGGAGGTAAATTACTACACGCTGCTCAGCGCTGCGGTGGGAGCCGGCCTGGCCCTGGGAAGCTTGTTCGCCTACCGCATTCTGGAAAGGGTGCGGCCCTTGAGCCTGGTTCTCGTCAGTTTCTGCGGGTATGCCGCCGGCGTCTTCCTCCTCAGCCGTTCCGCCTCGCTGTGGGCCTCCCTGCTCATCTGTTTAAGCATGGGGGTGGTGGATGCCCTGGGTTTCACGACCTACGAGTTCCTCCGCCAGCGCCTGATACCTTCCGAGTTCCGGGGCAGGGTCTTCGCCACCATGGACGCGCTGGTGCTCCTCCCCCTCCCACTGGGGTATCTGGGGATGGGGTATCTGGCCGGGAGGGTGAGCATCGTCTCCGCCGCCCTCTGGCTGAGCCTGGCGGGTCTTGTGCTGGCCTTTTTCTCCTTCCCCTTCACCCGCAACCTCCCCTCCCTCGAGAGGGAAGGTTAGGAGGTCATGATTCCGGGAAGTGGCAGGCCACGCGGTGGCCGGGGGCCTTCTCCTCCAGGGGCGGTTCCACCTCGGCGCATATTTCCTGTTTTTTCCAGCAGCGCGTATGGAAGCGACATCCGGAAGGCGGGTTTGTGGGGCTGGGGACATCGCCTTCCAGGATGATGCGCCGGCGCTCCCGTTCCTTGCGGGGGTCGGGGACGGGAACCGCGGAGAGAAGGGCCAGCGTGTAGGGGTGCATGGGTCGGCCGTAGAGTTCGTCGTGAGCGGCATGCTCCACTATCTTCCCCAGGTACATCACCGCCACCTCGTCGCTGACGTACCGCACAACGGAGAGGTCGTGGGCGATGAAGATATAAGTGAGGTGAAACCGTTCCTGCAGCTCCTTGAGGAGGTTCAGGACCTGAGCCTGGATGGACACGTCGAGGGCGGAAACCGGCTCGTCGCAGATGATGAGGCGCGGGCGCAGTGCCAAGGCCCGGGCCACCCCGATACGCTGGCGCTGGCCGCCGCTGAACTCGTGGGGATAGCGGGCGAAATGCTCGGGTTGCAAGCCCACCAGGGAGAGCAATTCCAGGGCCCTGCGGCGGCGTTCCTCCCTTGTGCCCTCCCCGTGGATGATCATCGGCTCCATGATGATGGCTCCCACGCTCATGCGCGGGTTGAGGGAGGCGTAGGGGTCCTGGAAGATGATCTGCATGGAGCGGCGCGCGGCCTTCATCTCCCGGTGGGAGAGCTTGAGGATGTCCCGGCCTTCGAAAAGGACCTCCCCCTTGTCCGCCTTTATCAATCTCAGGATGAGGCGGGCCAGGGTGGACTTCCCGCATCCCGATTCACCCACCAGGCCCAGGGTCTGCCCCTCACGGACCTCCAGGGAGACGCCGTCCACGGCCTTCACCGAGCCTCCCAGGCGGGAGAGGAGCAAGCCCCTGTTCAAGGGGAAGTGTTTCACCAACCCCCGGACCTCCAGCAGGACACCGTTATCTGGACTCATGCGCCGGTCACCTCCGCAGCACGGCTCTCGAAATCCGCGGCGAAGTGGCAGGCGGAGAGGTGGCCTTCCTCCACCTCCACCAGCGGTGGTTCCTGTTCGCGGCAGATATCCTGAGCGAAGGGGCAGCGGGGGGAGAAGTAGCATCCGGGCGGGAGGTTTATCAGGCTGGGGGGAGAACCGCCGATGGTCAGCAGCCTCTCCTTCCTCTCGTCCAGGCGAGGGACGGAACGCATGAGGCTCCAGGCATATGGGTGCTTGGACCGGTAATAGACCACGTCAACGGCTGCGTACTCCACAACTCTGCCGGCGTACATGACCAGCACCGTCTCCGCAACCCCCGCGACCACCCCCAGGTCGTGGGTGATGAGCATCACGGAAAGACCTATTTCCTTCCTCAGGCGGCCGAGTAGCTCCATGATCTGGGCCTGGATGGTGACGTCCAGGGCGGTGGAGGGCTCGTCGGCGATGAGCAGCTTGGGCTCGCAGGAGAGGGCCATGGCGATCATGGCTCGCTGGCGCATGCCCCCGGAGAACTCGTGGGGATACATACGGTAACGTTCCCGGGCCTGGGGTATCTCCGCCATCTCCATGAGCTCGATGGCCCTTTCCTTGGCCTCCTTACGCGAGAGCCCCAGGTGGAGCTGCACCGCCTCCCGTATCTGGTCCCCCACGCGGAAGACGGGGTTGAGGGAGGTCATGGGGTCCTGGAAGATCATGCCAATATGGTTGCCCCGGACCTGGCGCATCTCCGCATCGCTCAATCGGAGCAAATCGCGTCCCTCGAAGACCGCCTCGCCGCCCTCGATCTTCCCCGGGGGATCGGGAACCAGCCGCATCACCGAGAGGGCGGTGACCGTCTTGCCGCAACCCGATTCGCCCACCAGGGCCAGGGCTTCTCCTCGGTGGACCCGAAAAGAGACGTCGTCCACGGCCTTGACCACTCCGGCCGGGGTGTGGAAATAAGTGCGCAGGTTGCGTACTTCGAGGAGGACATCGCGTGCGCCGTCCATCTCAGATACTCCCCCTCAGGCGCGGGTCCAGGGCGTCGCGAAGCCCATCGCCCAGCAGGATGAAGGCCAGCACGCTCAGCACGATGGCCGTCCCCGGGATGAACATCATCCAGGGATGGGTGTTGTAGAAGGGCAGGTACTCGGCGAGCATGTTTCCCCAACTCGGCGTTGGAGGCTGCTGCCCCAGGCCCAGGAAGGCCAGCCAG
>NZ_JACVJJ010000076.1:0-12043 GCF_015711935.1 Candidatus Solincola tengchongensis | reverse complement strand
GGACTGCATGTGCCAGGTGATCGAGCTCCGGGAGAACGGGGAGCTTCCCACCTTCCTCTCCAAGAGGAGGAACGCACACCAAAAGGAAGCTCAATTGGCCATGGCCTCCCTCAGAAAGGAGGTGAGAAAGGACCCGGAGGCCTGGCTTAAAAAGCGCATGCCCCTTCTTGAGACAAGGAGCGGAGACCCCTGGGTGAAGGACGTCCTCAAGGCGCTTGCGGGACATGAGAGGATAGCGTGTTGAGGTTTTGTCGGGATGGGGTGCCTACTTTTTGTAGACAGCAACGGGGATGGAGATCCTGGTTGCGCGGGCGGATTACGGGTATATAAATATATATTCCGCTTCCTTCGATATGAAGGGACGGGGAGCGTCACGACCGGCCGTTTCAAGACAGGGGTGAGAAACGACATGGAGGGGACCGAGGCCAAGCCCAAAAAGGGGAGCGAGGCCCTCTGTCTGGAGGGTGGAGGGGGCCTTCCCTTCATCGTCAGCGAGGTGCCCCGCAAGTCGCTGATCATCAAGGAGGGCGAGTACTTCCTCTATACCTACGAGAACGGCGACATGACCCACGGCAACCGGGCCGGTCTGGGCCTCTATTACCGCGACACCCGTTTCCTCTCCACGCTGGAGACCCGCCTGGAGGGCACCCGCCCCCTCTTCCTCTCCTCCTCCCTGGAGAGGGGCTATATGGCCAACATCCACCTCTCCAACCCGGACATCCTGGAGGAGGACAGGACGGTCATACCCCAGGACGTCATCAGCATCAGGCGAAGCCGGCTGATAAAGGACGGCCTTGTGGAGAGGATCTACATTAGAAACTACCATTCCGCCCCCGTGCATGTGAGGCTGAGCATCAGCATGGCATCGGACTTCGCGGACATCTTCGAGGTGCGGGGTATGCGCCGCCCCAAGCGCGGAAGGGTGCACAGGCCGCGGGTCAAGGAGAGCGAGGTCATCCTCTCCTATACCGGCACGGACGGCCTGCGCCGCTCCACCCGCATAGTATTTTCCCGCCCACCGGCCGAGATACGGGGGGGCAGGGCCGGCGTTGAGGCCGTCTTCCCCTTCCTCCTCACCACCGACGAGGTGGACTACATCGACCTCCACGTCATACCGCTCGAGGAAGGGGAGGAGAAAAAACCCGCCAAGTACCTTGAAGCCCGCCGTGAACTGCGCCGCTCTTACGAGGAGTGGATGGAGCCAGCCACACGCATCGACACCGCCAACAACGTCTTCAACCTGGTCATCCAGCGCAGCCTGCGCGACCTCAGGGCCCTGCACACCCGCACCCCTTACGGGGAGATCCTGGTGGGCGGCGTGCCCTGGTATTCCACTCCCTTCGGGAGGGACGCACTCATCGCCTGTTACATGACGCTCATGGTCAAACCGGAGCTGGCCCGGCAGAGCCTTGCCTTCCTGGCCTCCTTTCAGGGGAGCAAGGTTGACGACTGGAGGGACGAGGAGCCGGGGAAGATACTCCACGAGATTCGCCGCGGCGAGATGGCCCGCATGGACGAGATACCCCACACCCCTTACTACGGCACCGTGGACGCCACGCCCCTCTTCCTCATTCTCATGAGCGAGTACCTGAAATGGACGGCGGACATGGAGACCTTCCGCCGCCTGGAGGAGAACGTGAACCAGGCCCTCCGCTGGATAGACGAGTACGGGGATCAGGACGGCGATGGTCTGGTGGAATATGCCAGGCGCAGCCCGCTGGGGCTCGCCAACCAGTACTGGAAGGACTCCGGGGACTCCATCCTCCTTCCCGGCGGCCGCCTGCCCTGCATGCCGGTGGCCACCGTGGAGACGCAGGGGTACGTCTATTACGCCAAGCGGCGCCTGGGAGAGCTCTACCTTGACCTCGGGTACAGGGAGCGTGGCGAGCGCCTGCTGGCGGAGGCGGAGGAGGTCCGGCGCAAGGTGGAGGAGCTCTTCTGGGACGAGGAGCTTGGCTTCTACGTCCTGGCCCTGGACGGCGAGAAGAACCCGGTGCGGGTAGTTTCCTCGAACGCGGGACAACTCCTATTCACCGGGCTACCGTCACCGGAGCGGGCCCGAAAGGTCATCGAGCGGCTCATGGAGGGCGACATGTTCTCCGGTTGGGGGATACGCACCTTGAGCGAGAAATCCTACTACTACAACCCCATGAGTTACCACAACGGCAGCATCTGGCCTCACGACAACGCCCTCATCCTGCGGGGTATGAAGCGATACGGCGCGGACGAGGCATGTCTAAGGCTAGTGGAGGGGCTTTCAACGGCCTGCCTGCGCATGGAGAACCTGCGCCTTCCCGAGCTTTTCTGTGGCTTCCGGCGCACCCTTTACGACGAGCCGGTGCCTTATCCGGTGGCCTGCAGCCCCCAGGCCTGGTCGTCGGGCAGCGTCTTCCTGGTCCTCCAGTCGCTGCTGGGCATCACCCCGGATGCCCCGCGCGGGGTCCTGTACGTCAACAAGCCGTGCCTGCCTCCCTGGCTGGAGTCGGTGAGGATAAACGGCCTGCGTGTCGGGACTTCCCGCCTCGGGTTGCTCTTCCGCCACGAGGAAGGCGCTACCGTCTTCAGCGTCACGGAAAAGCAGGGGGACATCCGAGTGGTCATCGAGGAATGACCTTTATCCCGGCTTTTTTGGACCCGGCGCAGCGGCGCCTTTTCGCCTGTGTACCAGAAAATACCAGGAGAAGAAGGCGCCCAGGAAGGCCAGCGCCGCCAGGGGGACCGCCCATGCCGCAGGGTTTTCTCCGCCGCTGGAGTCCGCATCCTCTTCAGCGCTGAGCCCTTCCGCTTCCTCTCCCGTACCGTCCTCCCCGGGAGCTCCTTCCTCAGCGGCATCGCCCTGGCCCTCGCCTGCCGCGGCTTCCATGGTCTCCGCCCCCGTTTCCCCGCCTACAGACCCTCCATTCGAGGCTCCGCTTCCGCCGGTCGAAGGGGCTGCCGTCACCCCTCCTACGGATGACCCAGTCCCGGCCCGATACACGGCCACCGGATAGGGCTTCCGGGCCAAAGCGCAGACGGCGTAGGCCGTGGTCCACAGGGGGTTGACGTCCCGTCCCTGCATCCACACGAAATGGCCGTCGGGGGCCTGCATGGAGAGGATGAAGCTCCAGGGTGTGTTCCCACCCTTAGACCACGCCGGGCCCGCCGGGTCCTGCCCCGCGGCCACCAGAGCCTGCACGCACCAAGCAGTGGCCGAGACATCGGATGACGAGGACTGGAAGGCGAAACCCCCGTCGGCGTTCTGTATGGAGCGGAGGTAGGAAAGAGCGGAGGCGATGGAGGGGTCGCCGGCGTCAACGCCTGCGGCGCGCAGGGCCATTATGGAAGCCGCGGTCATGTCCGGGTTGCTCGCCCCACCCGGGTTGTTGCCCCAACCGCCGTCCCCGTTTTGGGCCATCTTATGCCACTGTACGGCTCCCGACGGCACTGGGATCCCCGCCGCCTTGTAGGCCAGCATGCCGAAAGCGTTGGAGTTGACCGCGTCACCGATGTTCCCGCCCGACCTCTGGAAGGACCTCACCCTGGCCACCAGGTCCACTCCCCCGAAGTCGTAGGGGTTCCCTCCTCCCGCCACCACGGCCAGCAGGGTCCTCTCATAATCGGTGACGCTCCTCCAGTTGGCGGACTGGGTAGCCAGGAAATCCAGGGGGGAACGCCCCTGCGACCTGACCGAAGCGGGGTCCATCCCTGCCGCGGCGAGGGCCATGACGCACCAGGCGGTGGTGACGTCCTGGCCGGTATCGCCGCGCCCCGGCTCGCAGAACCCTCCGTCCGGGGTCTGCCGGCCCCGTATGTAGGCCAGGGCCTCGCCGGTCCCCGCCCGGGCCGGATACGACCCGGGCAGTACAACCAGGAAGAGCGCGGTCGCCAGGATCACCGCCGGCGCTTTCCGTTTCAAGGAGATCACCTCCGCATGTCCCATCTCACTCGGGTGCTCTATTCCACTCGCGTTTTCTCGACGTCTATCCACATCGTGACCTCTTCTCCTCGCTCCGCCTCACCGAGATACACGAAGTCGAAGCGTTCACGGTAACGGCGCAGCATCTCGGCCATCGGTCTCCACAGAGCGAGGGTAAAGAGCAGGTTCCCGGCCGCGTGCAGGAGATCGAACCAGAAACTGGTAGCGCATGTAGCAAGGTAGGAAGCCCAGTTCAAGGGATAGACGAAGGAGAGCCAGAACCACAGGTTCATTATCCACCCGAACAAGAACCCCCACGCGGTGACCAGCATGGCGGCCGCGGGAAGCAGTCGCCTTTCCCGCCGCAAGGCGGCCAGCAAGCCTCCGCTGGCACCGGCCAATCCCCAGGCGATCATCTGCCACGGCGTCCAGGGCCCGTGACCGAGGAAGATGTTGCTCAGAAGGGCGATGATGGCTCCCACCAGAAATCCGGACTCGGCTCCCAGGGCGTAACCCGCAAGGACGGCAAGGAAAGTGGCCGGCTGCACGCCCGGAACGGCGGCGAAGAACACCCTCCCCGCCGCGCCCACCGCGGCAAGGGCCCCTACCACCGCCACCTCCCGGGCCCCGTAATCCCCCTCCTCGAAGCGCAGGAAGAGCAGGGTCAGGAGGAGGAGGGCTAAGAGTAGGGAGTTCAAAGACCAGCGGTCGAATGGGGTCACTCCCTTCAGGCCCAAAAAGACGAGCGCCGGCATGGAGGCCAGGAGGAAACCTCGCAGCATCCGCAGGTTCCGCCATTCTCTCACCCCTCGCCCTGCCGGCATCTTCTCTTTCACGCCTTCCCGGCCCGAACCTCTCATCGCCAAACTCCCGGTCGCCGCCTCATTAGGGCAGCCGATGCCCTCCGCAGCCACGGGGGACGCGATTGGTACTCGCCTTGCAGCTTCCGCACATGAGAACGCCTCACGCTCCCGCCTCCCCCCTCTTCCTCTCCCCATTCGAAGCCGACTTTTTCCGCAGATCCCGGAGTACGGCCACCGCCTCCTCCTCGCGGATGAGGCCCGGGTAGAGGTCGTTGAGCAACCGGTTCACCTGGGGAGCGAAGAAGAGTGAGTCGCTGAGTATCTCGGGAGCGGGGCCGTTCACGATGACCTTCCCGTCCCCCAGGATAGCCACCTCGTCCGCCAATGCGGCGGCGAACTCCACGTCATGGGTCACCGCCGCCACCGTGCAACCCCCGTCACCGTAATCTCCAAGTATTTCCATAATCTCCCATTTGCTTCCATAGTCCAGGCCACGAGTCGGCTCGTCCAGTATGAGGAGCTCGGGCACCGGCGGGAGGAGGGAGGAGGCCAGGACCAGCTTTTCCTTCTGCCCGCTGCTCAGGTCGCGCGGGTCCCGCTCCCCCAGTCCCTCAAGGCCGAAACGGAGCAGCTGCTCCTCCACCCGCTTCTCCGCGTCACTGCCGCGGTAGCCGCGGAGCCTGAGGGTGCGCAGCATCTCCTCCCGCACCGTACGGGACAGGAAATAAGTGTTGGGGTTCTGGGGGCAATAGGCCACACGCGAGGCCAGGCCGGGCAGCCTTTCCCGGCTGGGGCTCTCCCCCAGGAGGAGCACCTTGCCGCGGGTGGGCGGCAGGAGCCCCAGGAGGCAGCGCAGGAGGGTGCTCTTCCCGGCCCCGTTCTCCCCCATGACCACCAAGTTCGCGCCTTTTTCCAGGCGCAGGTCCACGCCCCGCAGGGCCTCCGTCCCCGCCGGGTAGAGGTACCAGAGTTCCTTGGCCTCCGCCAGCGCCTCCCCGGTGCGGCGCCGCTCCCGTCCTCCGGTATACTCCGTTTCCTTCCGCGAACCTGCTCCCCCGCCCGCGGCCTCGGAGAGCATGCGCCTGGCCTGGTTCACGGTCAGGGGTATCTCCTCCCATCCCGCACGGGCGAAGGCCCTGGAGATGGGCGGGAGGAAGGACCCCTCGCGCGAGCCCCACCAGCGCGCCGCCTGGGAAGGAGTTCCGTCGAAGCGCACGCTCCCCTCCTCCAGGTGGACCACCCGCGTGGCGTAATGGAAACACCGCTCCAGGCGGTGCTCGGACATGATCACCGTGGTCCCCGTCTCTTCGTGGATGCGCCGCACCATGGTCAGCAGCTCCTCGGCGCTCAGGGGATCAAGCTGGGAGGTGGGCTCGTCCAGCACCAGTACCTCCGGGTGCAGGGCCAGTATGGAGGCCAGGACGACCTTCTGCGCCTCTCCTCCGGAGAGCTCGGGCAGGAAGGACCGCCGCAGGCGCGAAAGGCCCATCCCGGCCAGCATCTCCTCCACCCGCTTGGCGATGACCGGAGCCGGTAGGCCGGCATTCTCCAGCCCGAAGGCCACCTCCTTCTCCACCGTGGTGCTCACCAGCTGGTCCTCCGGGTCCTGGAAGACCATACCAACCCGGTTGGAGAGCAGGCGGGGGCCGGCGGCCACCACGTCCAGCCCGCACACGGAAGCCCTTCCCCTGAGGCAGCCGCCGTGGAAGTGCGGGACCAGTCCGTTGAGAAGGCGCATGAGGGTGGTCTTGCCACATCCGGTGGGCCCGGTGAGGAGCACGAATTCTCCCTTTTCCACCCTGAGGCTCAATTCCTTCAAGGCAGGTTTCTCCCCCCGCGGGTACCAGTAAGTCAGATTCGAGATCTCAACCAGGGCCATCTTTTCCATAACCTTCCAATCAGCGCCAGGACGGCGAAGAGGGCAGCCAAGAACACCGTCCCCCATGAGTTCAACTCCGCCAGCGGGTTGCCGAGGGTGGGGAAATAGCGGTATCCGCCTCTCAGGGAGGAGGCCAGCGCCGCAGCGAGCATCCCACAGGAGGCGACGATAAAGGCGATGTCGCCGCCTCGCAGGCGTCGGCGCCGGCGGGTGGCCTTCCCGCTCCCGAACCCCCGCGCGCTCATGGCCTCGGCGATTCCCGCGGCGCGGTCCAGCGAACCCCGGAAAAGGGCCATCCAGAAAGGTAAGTGGGCCCTAGCCCTCTCCCACCGGCTCCCGCCCTTGAGCGTCTCCCCCCTGGCCAGCTGGACCTCCATCATCTCCCGGGCCTCCACCACCAGCCCCGGATAGAGGCGCACGGCGAGGGCGGCGGCGAGGGAGGAGCGCAGGGAGACGGCGGAAAGGATGTTCAGAAGGTCGTCGGGGTTCACGGTGGTGCTGAGCAGCGCGAAGACGGTGACCACCAGCAGAAGGCGGAAACCGGAGACCGCGCCGTAGGCCAGCGCCTCAAGGGTGATGTCCAGCCGGCCGAGGGCAGGAAGCCGGGGCCCGTAGACCAGGACGTGCCCTCCCTGGCGGTTCACCAGGGGGTTGATGAGGGTGAAGAGAAGGGCCATGAGCAGGCCCAGGCGGATGAACGGGCGGCATTCCTTCCTGGCCTGCGCCAAGAGCAGTAGGGAAAGGACCCCCGCGCCGGCCACGGCGAGCTGCAGCGGGTTCTGGAGCACCAGGATGGAGACCACCAGAGAGGTATAAAGGGCCAGCGCCGCCAGGGGGTGCAGTCGATGGACCAGGGTCTCCTTGCGCCTGTAAACGGGGAGCACCTCACCTCACCTCCCCGGGCACGGCGAACGCCGCCGACCCCGCCGGGGCCGCGATGGCGGTCACCGGCCTTCCACCTTCCGCGGCCAGTTCCTGAAGGGCCTCCACGGCGGCGTCGAGACCCTCCCGGTCCAACCCACATACCAGTAACGCGGAACGCCCGTCGCCCAGGCGTGGGCCCGTGCCCTCGATGAGACCGGCTTTCCCGGAGAGGACCTCGGCCACTCCTCCCCGCGGCCCGGCAAGCTTCAACTCCGCCCCATCGAAATAAGCGTAAAGACCCAGGCGGGAAGCGTTGGAAAAGGCCCTGCGGAGGTAGCCGTTATCTTCCATTTCCTTCCATATACCAACCACCACCGCGTATTCGTCCTCACGTGGAGCCCAATCCTCTTCCAGGAGACGTTTATCGCAGGAAATACCGCGCTCTTCCAGCATGGCCGCCACCTCACCGGCCTCTTCCGCGGCACCCGGGGTGTGTAGCACGGCCACGCCCTCCGCAGACCGCCCCCCGTAACCGCTGCGCAAGGCCTGGAAGAAACAGCCGGCCAGGAAGGGGGTGAACATTGAGTAGTCCCAGGAATGGTAGTCGAAGACCAGCCAATCGCCGTCCCGCAGCGTGTAATCGTCGGCCCCCACATCGGCCATGTGCCCGTTGACGTAGAAGAACCAGTCCACCTTCTCCCCGTCTCCCAGTCCGGACTGGTAACCGGAACGCAAGCCGTCGATCCCCTGCACGAAACCGCCCCCGTAGGCCGTCTCCACCTCCGCCGCCTCGAGGAGGGCATCCATGGCGGTGCTTCCTTCCCTGACCCGCACCCTTTGCTCCTTGAGGACCGTCACTCCGAAATCGCGGGTGATGGTAACCCGCGCCTCCACTTCCCGGCCGGAGCGGTTCCAGGGCATGAAAGCACAGCCGCGAACCAGAAAGAAAGCGGCGAAGAGGGCTGCAACCGCTACCGAGGCTAGCAACCAGGCCCTGCCCCTGCCGGGAGTCTCGTCGCCTTTCACGGATCTCCTTCTACCGTACATCCTTCAGCTTGTGTTTGGTTGAAAACATTAGACCTGCCTGTCAATGTCCAGGCTGCGGGAGTCCTGGATCGAGTGCAGGCGGTAAGCCTCCGCTTGCCCGGGACTAGCCCGTCCCGACCTCCCATCCCGGCTGGGAAAAGACTATTAGTATCGGCCTGCATACGGTCAACCTTCCCACTGCGCATAGCCGCGCATTTTCCGCCGGCAGATCCCGTGATGGGATCTTCGAGGCTCTTCAAGCCGCCTGTCGATCCAATATATGAATACCTACGCTCCCTCTTTCCACCGCCGGGATCGTCCCGGCCCAAGGGGGTTTTTCAGAGAATGTCGCCGCAGTTATTCAGGACTTTTTTTTCTTCGGTGGCCGAGGGTGGCGACCCGCGCAATTCTCCACGACCAACCGGCCTGCTCCGGGACGAACATCCGGTAATCCGCCTCATCGCAAGGGCTCGGGCAGGGAGAGATCTCCCCCTGCCCATCAGGTGGTCGACCGCAAGAAGCCTCGATGGTAAATCCTTCCACCTGTGGCCTTTTATCGCTCCGACATCGCCTCCTCTTCGCCCATATCTACGGCCCCTACCCGGCGCGAGTACTCCACCGTATCCGGCGGGCGGAAGGCCAGTCTATCCACTACCGCGGCCTGGCGATCATGATCGGCGAACCTGAACCCGATCAGTATATCTGCGAGAGAACCGCCCCCGCGGTGCAGTGGCCGCCGGTCCAGCCGCGGGAGGCGAAGCCCTGGTAGTCGAAATACATGGCCCGCTCCACCACCACGCCACGGTCGGAATACAGCGCATAGGCGCGTTCCACGCCCTCGTCGCTGTGCAGGGCTACCGTACGGCGCCTTCCCGCTTCCACCACCAAGTCGAAGGGTTCACCGCCGCCGAACAGGGGTACCCCCACCACCTGGGCATCCTCTTTGCCCGGGTTGGAGATGCAGATGTACTGGTCGAAATTGGAGTCCGTGTATCCCTCCGCCAGGCACCAGAAATTGCCGAGAAGCCGCGCACCGAGCACGCATGAACCTCCACTCCACTTGCCGGCGTAGTCGAAGTACACCGGGCGCTCGGCCAGGATGGGCAGGCTGGAGCTCACCTCGATGCCCAGCTCCTTTCCGGCGCCCGCCTCCTGGTTCACGTTCAGGGTGCGGCGGGAATAGGCATCCAGTGTATATGGCTTGGTGACTGGGTCCTCGCCGTTGTAGAGGTAGGTGACCTCGACCAACGCTTCCCCATCGTTCATATTGGCCAGGGTGAGATACTCCTCGAACCCCTCGCCGGTGTACCCCTCGGCGAAGTACCATTTCTTTGACGGGGCGTCGGCGCCCACCACGCAGTGGCCACCTGTCCAGTTGCGGCCGGACGTGCCATGGTAGTCGAAGTACATGGGTCGTTCGGCCACCAGGGGCTTGTCGGAGACCACCTTCACGGAGACCTCCATGCCCTCCCCCGCGTCGCCGTTAACGTAAACCGTGCTCCTCGTTCCCGCAGGGACCTCGAAGGCCCTGGTCTCCGGGGGCCGGTCCCCGTTGAAGACGTAAGTCAGGTTCACCCAGGCATCATCGTCAGGCGTCGTTCCGGGATTGGCCAGGCATAGGAACTCGTCGAACCCGTCGCCGGTGTAGCCCTCGGCGAAGTACCAGTCGAACTCCGTGGGGACGTATTCCTGGTAGGCGTAGAGCCTGCCGTCGGCGGTGGTGTACACAACGCCGTCGACAACCACCGGATCCCCGCCTCCCTTCGCGGTCACGTACCAAAGCTCGCTTCCCGTCAGGGGATCCAGAGCTGCCAGCCCCTTGTTGTGCGCCCAGGCCGCTGTGTCGAAGCTCCCCGCGTAGAGGTAACCGGTGTCCGGCGAGAGCGAGCAGTTACCGTTGTATGCTCCCCAGTTGGGGTTGTCCCATATGAGGCTCCCCGTGGTCATGTCGTAGGCGTAGAAGTGATTCCCGCCCACGGAGTAGTCGTTGCCGCAGAAATACACCGTCTCGCTGTTCTCGTCCACCAGTGCGGTTCCGGAGGAGCCCCACACGTCGGCGCTCCAGAGCAGGGAGGCGGAATCCCCCTTGTCCTCCAGGCAATAGAACTTGCTCTGCGGCCCCCCGTAGGCGAAATCGCTGAAGAAGAGCGTCCTCTGATGCACGGCTATGCCCGCGGCCACGTCGTAGGTGGTCTTGTACTCCCATTTCTTGACCGGGGTCGTTCCGGACACGTCGATGCAGTGCACCTTGCCGTTCACGGGAGAATTGAAAGCGGTATGCTGGGGGAGGTAGAGGCGGTCATTCGCGTCGTCCACGCCGGGGGTGCCGATGGCCGAGGTGTTGGAGTCCAGGTAATACCTCCAGAGGATGGTCCCGTTTTCCGCGTCCAGGCCCACATAGGCCCCGTAGATATAATCCCCGACCACCACCACCTTTGTCCCCTGGGAGTTGGTGTACATCACCGGGTCGGTGATGATGATCGAACTTCCCAAGGTTCCACCCGGAGGGGTGATGGGCCCGTACCACTTCTTTCTTCCGTCGGCCGCATCCAAGCAGAACATGTATTCCCCGCAGCCTATGTACACCTTGCCGGAATCCACCAAGGGGCGGGCCTTGGAGCCCTTGCCACCGGCCCATGGAAGCGGCCGTTCCCAGATGAGCTGCCCGTTGCTGGCGTTCAGGGCCACGATCTTGCTCTCCGCCCCCGGAGGCGTCCAGGGATCCTCCCCGGCAAAGAGATAGGCAACACCGTTAACTATGGTGGGGGCGGTGCCGTCCTTTACATCGTAGTCCGCGCTCTCGAAGAGAAGGGCGCCGGGTTGGGCGTTCGCCTTATCAATTCGCAAACCGACCTTCGAGGTAACGAGGAAAGAGAGACTGAAGAGGAGCAGGAAGACCGCGGCGGCAATGCCGGTTATGATCCTTGACGGCGAAAAACGTTCCCGTTTCCCACCGCGAAATGCCGGCCTCCATCTCGATTTTGCCTCTGTTCCGCCAGAGCTGGTATACATTTCCACCTCCATCGTCGACTCCATCCGGAACTTTTCAAGTGAGCGGCGCATCCGACATCGCGCTCTCCTTGCGGCGCTTACTCACTTTCACTTCGTGCTCGTTAAACACTGTGCTCCCTCCATCCGCCACGGATAAAAAATCTCCTCTCTCGCTTCGAGAGAGGAGATGGCACTTCCGTCAGATCTCTCTAAGGCGGAGAGCTCACTGACCCATGCCGGGCAGGTCTTCTGACTTCCGGATCTTCGCTCCGCCCCCCCTTCCCGGCTTTCGGCCAGTGGGATTCCTGGGGCTTCGCTCCCCGGTCACAGCGGCGCTACCGTGTCGGATTCTCACCGACTTCCCTTTTAATCTCGCGAACCCGGCCGGCGTGTTATATGATTGTCAACAATCTACGGACCAATATTAGCATCGTCGTCAACCTTTAAGCAAACTTTCGAGGTCCATCCAGCTCGAATATCAGCCCGACCATCCTCTTCTTTATCTCTTCTACCCCCTTCTCTTCTGCGTCCTGACTTAGCATGATTTGCTCAGCAAGAGAGATCTCCCATTTCTTCCTCGTGTTT
>NZ_JACVJJ010000075.1:0-17558 GCF_015711935.1 Candidatus Solincola tengchongensis | reverse complement strand
AACAGGAGATGTTATAGGTGCGCACGAACTCGGCCACCAGCTCCCGGTCGGATTCGGCCGTGAACTGGTAGGGGTTGGCAGTGGAGACCTCCATCCCGTTCTCCGTCCAGCGGACGAAGCGGTAGCCCGGGTTGGCGATTGCGGAAAGGGAGATCTGGGAACCGCTGACGAAGGTGTTGAACCGCCAGACCCAAACAGAAGTACCGGCGTAAAGGCGGGTTTCGTCTATGAGCAGAGAAAAAGCTCCTACGGCAAGCTGGGTTGGAAGGCCGGCATTGATGGCCCTCCAGGCCGGAGACTCGGCCTGCGGGTCGACGCAGCGGAAGACCCCCGCTGCGGCCGTGCCCGCGTAAAGGCAGGCGCCCTCAGTGGCCAGAGTCCTTACATCGGAAGTGTCAAGGCCCTGATTTATCGCCTCCCACGGCGGATTCGTCCCGTCCGGATTCGGGCATCGCCATACTCCCGTGTTATAGAAGCCCGCGTAAAGGAAAGTTCCGTCATAAGCCAGAGCATTCACGATAGATCCGAGGAATCCCTCCCCTATGTTGGTCCATGCGGGACTTGCCCCTCCCGGGTCGGAGCAGCGGAAGATACCGTTCGACCACGTGCCCGCATAGAGCCTTATCCCGTCGAAGGCCAACGAACTGACATAATAGCCGTTCAATCCTATGTTGGACCATGCGGGGCTCGCCCCTCCCGGGTCGAAGCAGCGGAAGACTCCGCCGTCGGTCGCGGCGTAGAGCCGCGCGCCGTCGAAGAGCAGAGCCCTCACGATGGCGCCGTCCAGGCCTATAGATGCCCAAGAAGGGCTCGTTCCGCCCGGGTCCAGGCAGCGGAAGACCCCGTTCCCCTGTGTTCCCGCGTAGAGGTGGGTGCCGTCAGTGGCCATGCAGAGCACTCTCCCGCCGCCCAGGCCTTCGCTCATGGCCACCCAGGTCGTGTTTTCCGCCCTTGGATCGGGACAGCGGAAGACGCCGTTGCCGATGTTGCCGGGGCCGCCGGTGCCCGCGTAAAGCCGGCCCTCCAACATGACCAGCGAGTTCACGTTCTGCCCGGACATGTAGGGCGTCAACGCTTTCCAGATACTTCCTCCGCTGACCGTCCCCCCGCCGGCAGGCTGCGCCGTGGCGTTCACCGCCACGCTGGCGTTGCCGAAACGGGCCGTGATGGCGCGGTCGGAGGCGGCGCTGAAGGTCCACGGATTGTCCGTGGAGACCTCCAGACCGCCCTCCATCCAGCGGAGGAAGACCCAGCCGTACCTGGGCGCGGAGGAGAGGGTGACCACCTCCCCGTGGGCGAAGGTGTCGTACCGCCAGACGCCGTCTTCGCATCCGGCGTAGAGCTGCTCTCCGCTCCAGGCTAGACTGAGGACACGCGAGTCATCCAACCCGACGCAGTGCCATGCGGACGCCTCCACATCGTAACGCCATACCCCGTTGTCCGACGTGGATGCGTAGAGACCCCTCCCGTCCCAGAGGAGGCGCTCCACGGGGAGGTCCTCCATGCCCGTCAGGCTCCAGGGCTCGCTCGCCGCCGGGTCGTAACGCCACACCCCGTCCGACCGCGTGGCCGCATAGAGGCCGGTCCAGCTCGGGCACAGGGAAGTGACTTCCGCTCCGTCAAGGCCTACCCGCTCCCAGGAGGGGCTTCCTGTGGGGTAACAACGCCAGACGCCGTCATCACAACCGGCGTATAGTGACTCGCCGTCCCAGAGGAGCGCGTTCACGTCCTTTCCCTCCAGGCCGGCAGAGGTCCAAGCGAGGGTCACGGGATCAAAGCGGTAAACGCCGTGCCCCTCCGTGCCCGTGTAGACCAGCACCCCGTCCCAGGCCAGCGCCTTCACCGTGAAACCCTCTCCGAAGGGACCCTGCATCTGGTTTGTGGCAGGAACGTAGCGCAACAGGCCGTGTCCTTGAGTGCCCGCGTAGTAACTACCGCCGCCGGAGCAGAAGGAGATCATGGGATAGGGATCGAATTCATAGCCCTCGGACAGCCTTACCCAAGACTGGTCCTGTGGGTCGTAGCGCCAGAAACCGTTCCCGTCCGTTCCGGCGAAGAGAAGGGAGTCCGCCCAGCCCACGGTGAGGACGGAAACCCCCTCCAGGCCCAGGCGTCCCCAGGTGCTCCCCCCGCTCACCGTACCGCCGCTCTCCGGTTCGGAGGCCACGGAGACGGAGTAGTTGTCCTCCATGACGAACTGCGCCACCAGTTCCCGGTCCTCCTCCGCGGTAAAGGTGTATTCGCTGTCCGTGGAGACCTCCCTTCCTCCCTCCGTCCAGCGGAGGAAGCGCCAGCCGGGGTCGGGAGTGGCGGTCAGGGTCACCTGCTCGCCGTGTGAGGCCGTCTCGTACTTCCACAGGCCCTGGTCGGTCCCCGCGTAGAGGTAGGTGCCGTCCCGGGCCAGGGTGTTGACCACGCGATCTCCCAGCCCTATGCGCTTCCATCCCGCTCCCGTCGAGAGGTCCATGCGCCACACGCCCTGATCCGTGCCGGCGTAGAGGTAATCGGAGTCCCGGGTCAGGGAGCGGACGTCGTAGCCGCACAGCCCCAGCTGGCTCCACTCCGAGGTCGTCAAATCGTAACGCCACACCCCCTGCCTCTCCGTTCCGGCGTAGAGGAAGTCGCCGTCCCGGAGGATGGTGAAGACCCGGTCATGCAGGAGCCCCAGCAGGGTCCACGTCGGGTCCTGCCCTGCCGGGTCATCGCAGCGCCACACCCCGTTGTGATCCTGCTGGTTCCAATACTGGGAACATCCCGCGTATAAAGAGTTACCGTCCCAGGCGAGCGAGCTTATCTTGTAATCCCCGAGCCCGATCTGTGTCCAGGGTGGGAAGGGCCAGACCTCCGGGTCGTCGCACCGCCAAACCCCGTACCCCACTCCCGCATAGAGGAAGCTCCCGTCCCAGGCGTAGGTGAAGGCGCCGATATTCCACAGATCCCTCCAAGTTGGTTCCTCTTCCCACGGGTTGTCGGTGCAGCGGGTCCCGTCATAAGAAGCGACGAGAGAGGTGCCGTTCCAGAAGACGGTCTCGGGTAAGTGCAAGGCGTTCTCTATGTAGGCGATGCGCGCGCACTGGGAGGTGTCCGGATCGTACCGCCATATGCCGCTCTGACCCGCCGCCATATAGATATAGTCGCCGTCCCACGCGGCGGCCTTCACCTCTTCCGATCCCAGGGCGACGGGTGTCCACGCGCTTCCCCCGGAGACGCTTCCCGCCCCCTCCGGGTTCACCGTAGCGACGAGGGATCGGCGGTCGAGGGCGAAGCGGGCCACAAGGTGGCGGTCCCTCCCGGCGGTGAAGGTGTAGGGGTTCTCGAGGGATACGGTCCTCGAACCCTCCACCCAGCCCACGAAATGGTAATTTGTGTAGGGGACGGCCGTGAGGGACACCGGGGAGCCCTCGTCGTAGGTTCCTGCCCCCAGCGCCTCCCCCGCTCCCTCCGGTTCCACGGAACAGGTTATCCGGTAGGTCTTTATGAACTCGGCCTCCAGATCCCGGTCGGAATTCACCGGGAAGGTCCAGGGGTTCCCCGTGGACACCGGGGAGCCGTTCTCCCTCCAGCAGGAGAAGCGCCATCCCTCGTTGGGTACGGCGTTCACCGTCACCTCCTCGCCCGGGGCGTAGAAGTTGCAGCGCCACAAGTTCCCTCCGGACGTCCCCGCGTAGAGGTGGTACCGGTACCAGCAGAGTGACCATATATGCCCCGCGCCGCTCAACCCCATTAACCTCCACTTCGACGTCGACGGGTCGTACCTCCAAACCCCGTGATCGCAGGTACCGGCGTAGATGTACGTGCCGTCCTTGGCCAAGCTGGAGGTCCTCTTTCCCGCCAGCCCCACCTGAACCCAGGAGGGGTCGGCGGCCAGAGGGTTGTCGCAGCGCCACAGGCCGTTGCCCTCCGTCTGCGAATAGTAGTTGTTGCAGCCGGCGTAAAGTGAGCTTCCGTCCCAGACAAAGGACTCCACCATCGGTTCCCAGCCCAGCCCCATGGGGATCCAGGCGGGCGTAGGCCCGCCCGGGTCGGAGCAGCGCTGTACCCCGTAAAAGAGCGTGCCGGCGAAGAGGTTGGAGCCGTCGTAGAGAAGGGCGTTGATGTCAATTGTTTCCAGGCCTATGCACCTCCAGGCGGGATCGCTCCCCTCGGGACTGTCGCATCGCCATACTCCTCCCCAGTCCCCGAACACTCCCGCGTAAAGGCGCTCGCCGTCCCATGCCAGTGTGCCGACATAACGCGTGAAGTTCATCGAGCTCCACTCGCCGGTGGACAGACGACAACGAAGCACGCTTTTATATCCACCCTGCGTTCCCGCCGCATAAAGGTAGGTATCGGTATAGACGATGGACCTGACCTGCAGTCCTTCCGGGCCCATCCAGCCCCATCCGCCGCTCCCCGGATCATATCTCCAAACCCCGTTCCCGGTCCCCACGTAAAGGTAAGGGCCTCCCTCGGCCATCGGATAATACCAGCCTCCGACGCCCAGGCCCGCCCCTTCCCAGGCGCTGCCCCCGGTGGCCGTCCCTCCTTCCAACGGGCTTGAGGAAATGGAAACGAAGTAACGGTCGCCGGCGAAGCGGGCCTTCAGATCCCGGTCGCGCAGGGCGTAGAAAGCGTAGTCGGACCTCGGGCACACAGGGGCGCCTTTATCTATCCAGTAGAGGAAGTGGTAGCCTGCGTTGGGGCTCGCTTCCAAGTCAACCGGGTAACGGTAGGGATAGCTTCCCGCCCCGGAGACCGTTCCCGAACCCGGAGGCTCTGCCGCGGCGGCGATGACCACGTCCCTCGGGTGGCCGAAGAGGATGGTCCCGGAATCCCCCACCACGCAGACGTGGTTCTGCCCCATCCCGGCGACCGCCTTGAGGTGCGCTGTGGTGCCGCTTCCCCCGGAACTCCACCCGTAGCCGTCGGAGAATAGGAACGCGCCGTTGTTCCCGACCGCGCAGACGTAGTTCTCGTTGAGGGCCGCGACACCGAAGAGCCATTCCGACGTACCGGCCGCCTGAGGCAACCATCCACTGCCGTCGTAGAAGAGGACGGTGCCGCCGGATCCCACCGCCCAGACGTGGCTTGCGTCCAGGGCGGAGACGCTGGCCAGGAAAGTGGTGGTGCCGCTGGTCTGCGCGGACCAGGAGGTCCCGTCGTAGAAGAGGATTGTTCCGTTGCCACCAACCGCCCAGACGTGGCTTGCGTCCAGGGCGGAGACGCCGTAAAGGTGTTGGGTGGTAACGCCGCTCGCCTGAGCGGTCCAGGTGGAGCCGTCGTAGAAGAGGACGGTGCCGGAGTTCCCAACCGCCCAGACGTGGCTTGCGTCCAGGGCGGAGACGCCGTAAAGATGTTGGGTGGTAACGCCGCTCGCCTGAGCGGTCCAGGTGGAGCCGTCGTAGAAGAGGACGGTGCCGGAGTTCCCAACCGCCCAGACGTGGCTTGAGTCCAGGGCGGACACTGAGTTTAGGCGTGCGGTCGTGCCGCTCTTCTGCGAATCCCAGGTGGAGCCATCGTAGAAGAGGACGGTGCCGAGGTCTCCCACTGCCCAGAGGTGGGTGGGATCGAGGGCGGAGGCGCCAGTGAGGTTCCGTAAAGTTCCGCTCGCCTTTGTGCTCCAATAGGTGAAGAGGAGGATGGTGCCGCCGGTTCCCACCGCCCAGACGTGGGTGGGATCATAGGCGGAGACGGAGTTGAGGTCCTGGGTGGTGCCGCTCCCCTGCGGCGTCCAGGAGTTGCCGTCGTAGAAGAGGATGGTGCCGCTGGCTCCCACCGCCCAGACGTGGGTGGGATCGAGGGCGGAGACGCCGTAAAGGTTTTGGGTGGTAATGCCGCTCCCCTGAGCGGTCCAGGTGGAGCCGTTGTAGAAGAGGATGGTGCCGCCGGATCCCACCGCCCAGACGTGGTTTGCGTCCAGGGCGGAGACGCTGGTCAGGAGGGTGGTGGTACCGCTAGTCTGCGTGGACCAGGAGGTGCCGTCGTAGAAGAGGATGGTGCCGCCGGTTCCCACCGCCCAGACGTGGGTGGGATCGAGGGCGGAGACGCCGTAAAGGTTTTGGGTGGTAATGCCGCTCCCCTGAGCGGTCCAGGTGGAGCCGTTGTAGAAGAGGATGGTGCCGCCGGATCCCACCGCCCAGACGTGGTTTGCGTCCAGGGCGGAGACGCTGGTCAGGAGGGTGGTGGTACCGCTAGTCTGCGTGGACCAGGAGGTGCCGTCGTAGAAGAGGATGGTGCCGCCGGTTCCCACCGCCCAGACGTGGGTGGGATCGAGGGCGGAGACGCCGTAAAGGTTTTGGGTGGTAATGCCGCTCCCCTGAGCGGTCCAGGTGGAGCCGTTGTAGAAGAGGATGGTGCCGCCGGATCCCACCGCCCAGACGTGGTTTGCGTCCAGGGCGGAGACGGCGTAAATGTGTTGGTTGGTGCCGCTCACCTGCCCCGTCCAGTAGGTCCCGTTGTAGAAGTATACGGTACCGAAGTCCCCCACCGCCCAGACGTGGCTTGCGTCCAGGGCGTAGACGGAGTTGAACCTACCGCCGTATCCGGTTCCCTGCAACGACCATCTGGCCCCGTCGTAGAAGAGGACGGCGCCGCTGGAGGGCCCCACCGACCAGACGTGGGTTGGATCGAGGGCGAAGACGGAGTTGAGGTTCTCCGTTGTCACGCAATCCCAAATCACCCAAAACGCTTCTTCGTAGAAGAGGACGGTGCCGGAGTTCCCCACCGCCCAGACGTGAGTGGGATCGAAGGCGGAGACGGAGTTGAGGTCCTGGGTGGTGCCGCTCCCCTGCGGCGTCCAGGAGTTGCCGTCGTAGAAGAGGATGGTTCCGCCAGATCCCACCGCCCATACGTGGTTTGCGTCCAGGGCGGACACCGCGTTTAGGTGTGCGGTCGTGCCGCTGGCCTGCGCTGTCCAAAACTTCCCATCCCAGAAGAGGATTGTGCCGTAATTTCCCACCACCCAGACGTGATCTTTGTCCAGGGCGGAGACGGACTTTAGGTCCTGGGTGGTCCCGCTCTCCTGCGCCGTCCAGGAGGTGCCGTCGTGGAAGAGGATGGTGCCGCCGGCTCCCACCGCCCAGACGTGGGCGGTGTCAAGGGCGGAGACCGAGTTGAGGTCCTGGGTGGTCCCGCTCTCCTGCGCCGTCCAGGAGGTGCCGTCGTGGAAGAGGATAGTTCCGGAGTCTCCCACCGCCCAGACGAGGGCGGTATCAAGGAAGGAGACCGAGTTGAGGTCCTGGGTGGTCCCGCTCTCCTGCGCCGTCCAGGAGGTGCCGTCGTGGAAGAGTGTGGTGCCGCCGGCTCCCACCGCCCAGACGTGGGTGGATTTATGGGCGGAGACGGAATGGTAATCCGTGGGCTCACTCTCCCAAACGAAATCGATCGCCGCCGAAGCCTGCAGCGGATGGGAAAAGAAGATGGCGGCGGCAATAACGAGCAGGGCCGCCAAGGTGGCAGCGCCCGCCTTTCGTAACCTCTCCTTCGGCATCATCCTCACCACCCTTTACCCTCGTTAACAGGCACACAAAACGCTTCACAGGCGAGCGGTGTCCTTCCCGTAAAGCCCCACGAAGGTCTCTCACCCCTATTCAAGAGAGCCGTCGCCTCAGCCACTGCGACAAGCTTATGAAACCCCCCGTCACCTGGACAGCCACACGGGCTGTAGTTTTCTCCCAGAAATATCCTCCTATCCTCTCAACCCTTCCAAGTCAATTCTCCTGTGGTGAGCAAACAAGCCGTATGAACGTACTTGACTGCTAGTATCCGGTTTTAAAGAGATCTTGCGATGCCGCATGCCTCGACAGAGGTCCTGGGCAGGAATACAGCGGGAGGCGATAGGAGAAACCGGATAAGAGCCTGCAGTGCGATTCGTTCCCGAAAGGTGAGTGAGTCTTCCCGAAGCCGGCACTACTTGAAGAAGACATCGTAACCTCTTTTTATAGCCAAGACCTCACGAAGTAGTCCGCATAAAAACCACCCTTTCAGGCAAGTTATCCAGCCCATGTTTCGGCCACCTGAAAGAGAAGTCCTTTTATATTCTATATGGGCGGCATCGAAGCATCAATCGAATCAAGGCTTGAAGCCCGCCTCTGTGCATGCTTTTCTCGTCTACCCGACACACCTCGCTCCCGAACCAGGGGCGGCACCATTTTTAGGTCTAGGGTTGAAAGGAATTGCCTTTCGTTCTGCCGATCAACTTTTTCCCAGAAATATATGGGTCGCTCGACCTCCCAAGGTGGCAGCGCCTACCGGAGAGACGCGAAACTCGATCTAGAGGCCATCTCCTGGCGAAAACGATCTCCTCTCGCCCAGGAGTGGTTTTTGCGAATCGGCGCCTTCTCTCGTCTGAGGGCACTGGTACCTCCCTCATACCGAGGAACCCGGCTTGGTGACCCTCACCCCCTTACTTTATTTCTGAGAACCCGGACACGGCGATTTTGCCTTATAAACGAGAGGGCGCGAATCTCCTCCGACGCCAAGCGCACCGGGAAAAGGCGAAGCAAGGACTCCATAAGGAACACGATGGAAACTCCCATATATTGTCCCGACGTGGTCGCTTGCCCTACGAGGGCGGCATTAGAACCCGCACCGTGGGGCCTCGCTCCACGGTCAGGGTGTAGGGCTCCTCGAGCTCGAAGACCTCCCCGTCAAGGCTGTACCCCTCGCGGCATTCGATGAAGACTCGCCTGGCCCTCTCGTTGAAGAACTCCTCCCGAGGGTAAGGAGGCTCCGCGCCGCGGGCCCAGAGCAGCCTGGGGAGGCGACCCACCATGCGGAAGAAGGGGACGTTGGTGGCCAACACGTAGAAGTCACCCTCCCCCACGTCCCGGAAGGCGTCAAAGGTGATCACCACCACCTTGAATATCACCGCCAGGATAACGGTGAAACGGTCCCCGGGCATCTCGTAGTCGTCGATGACCAGCCGTGCGGGGGTCATGCCGAAGACGTCCTTGTAGCGGGTCAAGCCCGTGGCGCCCCCGATGGTGCATTTGGTGAAGAGGGCCGCCGCCGCCAGGGGGCCTCCCTTGGTGTCCCGGTAATAGACGCGGTGGAAGCGGTAGAGAGCTCCGTGGCCGAAGAAGAACCCGTACTCCCTCTCCTCGTGCTCCCCGACCCTCCTGGTCACCCGCAGGGTTGGGACTTGAACGCAGGGCGTCTCCCCGCCGCCCTCCACCGCGCGCAGCGCCCGCTCCATGAGCTCCGGCGTGCTACCCTTGATGCCCAGATGGTCGGCGAGGAGGTTCATGGTCCCTCCCCGCAGGGGGAAGATGACCGGGAGGTTGTCCTCGTCCTCCCCGAAGCGGTTCACCAGCCGGGTGAGGGCCCGCTGCACCGTGCCGTCCCCACCGTTGAGGCAGATGACCCTCTCGCCCCGGGAGAGGATGCGGTCCATGGCCCCGTCGATCTCCTCCATGGTCTCCGTCTCCACTACCAGGCCTCGGTCCCCCACCAACTCCGGGAGGTGGTAACGCTTGTATCGTCCGTAACGGTTCTTTCCCGCCTCCACGTTGGTGATGACGGCGATACCCAGGAGGGGGAGGCACAAGGGAAGGAACGAGGGGCTATGCGCTGCCGCACCCTTCGCGCAGGTAAAAATCACCGCTATGAGGACGAGCCCGGCTGAGAGGCATGAGGGATGATAAAGCCGTTTTTTAAGCCGGCTCATCCCACTTCCGCTTTTTTGCATATCACTCGTGGGAAGCCGTCAACAACCTTTCAAGGGAGATACTAACACCTCATCCTGCGCTTGAACAGATAAAACCCACACGGTGTAGCCATGCTTTGCTACTGCGCCTCGATTCAAGGGACCCATCCCGCTCCAGAAGCAAGGCCTTGTTCCTCAGAACGTTTAAAACGGCTTCCTGCTCGGGACATGATGTATCCCGCCAGTCCCCCACGTAAAACCATAAAAGCGCAACGGCTGCCTGCTCACCCGGCCAGGGACATGATGGACCCGACCAGTCCCAGTAGGGAAAAGATGATGAACACATATATCCCCGACCCGGCGGAGATCATATCCGCCCCGCCCGGACCGCGCAGGATGCTGGAGAGGTTGGTTATCGCCACCCCAAGGGAGATTATACAGAAGGGCAAGGCCAGACCCGCCGGCCATTTCCGGCGCGAGGCCAGCAGGACGACGGCCAGGAAGGCCAGGAGCACTCCCAGGATGAGGGAGACCAGCCCGCTGAAGAAGGGGTAGCCGTTCCCGTAATCGAAGAAGAGGTTGTCCATCCGGAACTGCTCCTTGGTCACAAAATCCATCCCGCTCACCGAGCCGAAGCCGAAGGGTCCCGATATCCAGGGGAGGAAGGAGCTGATAAGGACGAGCAGGCCGGCCAAGACCAGGACGCAGGCGCCGACCCAGAAGACCGGCTTCCTCTTGCCTGTGCCGGAAGCCGCCCGCGCAGGGTAGGCCACGCCCACCGCGGGCCGATATGCGGCGCCGGGAGCAGCGGGTGCGGCGATCCCGGGAGGGGTCGTGGCGGCCGTCCCCGTAGGCGGGTAAGGCGGAACCGCCGCCTCCGGGGGCGCCGCCGGGCCCGGAGGCGGAGGGGGCGGTTCGGCCGCTCCCCCCGGGGGGCTGGGGTAGGGCGGCGCGGTCTGTGTCTCCTGCCGTGCCGCCTGCAAGGCGGTTCCGCAGTTCACACAGAATCGCGCGTCGTCGCGGTTCTCCTGTCCGCAATGCGGGCAAAAACCCATCTACACCACCCCCAATCGGAACCGGTCGATTTCCCGACGCCTTCCCGTCAAACGGCGGTCATCCTGCTACCTGTCAAATCCAGGCCGGGGATAAGACGTTAAAGATACAAGCCTAAAGATTCTTCGCCGGCATGGCGGCTTTCCCTTCGTCCCCCGGGATCGCGCTTCCGCAACCCGGCTCACGCCACAATGATCAGCCCGTTCACGTGTAGGTATATTTTTCCGGCCCTGCTCCGGCGCATGACGGGCGAGTGCCTTGGCCTCCCTTCCTCCGCCGACCCCCTACCCACGGGTTATTTTCCCTCGCGTCACGACAAGCCGCAGCCACGCACGGAAACGCTTCCCCTTACTCCGACTTTATCTTAAAGAAAGCCGCTTGTCACCGATTATACTTGGCGCGAGCATCTTGGGCGATCGTTCCTGACGTCAACCGCCTCCCGCATGGAAGGAAAGAAAAAAGCCGCACCTCACGTCACCTCAAGCCGGCGGACGCCCGATACGCGGCATTCCCCACACCCGCGAATCAAGTCGTTTTCCCGGGAGCCCTCGTCACAGGGGGAGGCCCGTTCGGCGGGCATAAACGAGTATGGCGGCCGGAAGCAGCGCCACAAAACCTATCTTGGCGGAGAAACTTATGTCCTCCCGCTTCTCGCCTAACCCGAGAAAGGCGAAGTTCGCGAGGGATAGCGATTTCCTCATGCCAAGTCGCTCCAGGAATCCAGTGGAGATGACGCCCCCCTATCTTTCGTGCCCGGTCAACCTCTTTCCAGCAGCTCGACCAGGAAACCCCCCTCCGGGCCGTGACAACGGACCCTGCCCTCCGCCTCCAGCTTGTCCAGGTGGCACTGGATTATCTGCGGACCCGGAAAAAGATGGATGAGCTGGTTCTTGAAGATACGCTTCACAAGGTCAGGAAAGGGGAGCGGTTCCGCCGTCAGTTCTCGGACAATCTTCTCCTCGCGTCGCAAGAGGTAGGCCCTGGTCCTGGCAATCTCCTCCGCGGGCCGAACGCTCACCCCGCCGTGGGAGGGCACAAGAAACCCGGCGGGCAGTACGGCCAGCCTCTCCAGCCCCTCCAGGAACCCGATGAGCCCCCCGGAGTCCGGAGCGTACCAGGCCACCACCTCGCCCACGGCGTCGGCGGAGAAGAGCATGCCCGTCCTTTTCTCGAAGAGGGAGACCAGGCCGTTGGCGTGACCTGGAGTTTCCACAATCTGGAAGCAATATCCGCCCAGCCGGAGCTCCTCTCCCGGCAGAAGCCGGTGAGTGGCCTCGGCGCTGGCCATGGGGCAGAGCCCCCGGAAGTACTCGATGATGTCCGCCCGCTCCCGCGGGATCTCCGCCATCCCGTAGCGGAAGGGGATGTCCATGCCGAAGGTGTGGTTGAGGCGCGAGGGATCGGCGGCCAGAGGCATCTCCACCGGGTGGAGGAAGATGCGCGGGTTCGCCTCCTCCAGGAGAAAACGCATGGCCCCCATATGATCCGGATGGGCGTGGGTGAGGACCACGGTATGCACGTCGTCAATCTCGAAACCGTGGGAGGAGAGGAAATCCTTCAGCCGCAGGTAGGTCTCCTCGTGCCCGCACCCCACGTCCACCAGGGATACCCCGTCGGAATCCTTTATGGCCAGGACGTTGGCCGATGCCGGCCATACGGTCTCCTTATCGCGGTGCAGAAAGATGCCTTCGGGCAACATGGAGTCATTTCTTGAAACTTGCATGCTCAGCTCGACTTGCCTTCCTGGGATTGAGTCTTGCAGGGGTAATTCTATCAAGTACTGACCCCATAAAGAAGCGGCCCCCGCGAGGGGG
This sequence comes from Candidatus Solincola tengchongensis, assembly GCF_015711935.1. Lineage (NCBI taxonomy): Bacteria > Bacillati > Actinomycetota > Candidatus Geothermincolia > Candidatus Geothermincolales > Candidatus Geothermincolaceae > Candidatus Solincola > Candidatus Solincola tengchongensis. The sequence continues at coordinate 5,066 of NZ_JACVJJ010000075.1, read as the reverse complement.
GCCGCTGTCTACCTTCTTCCCTCAGTCCTCCGGGTGGAACTTCTTGCCGCGAGCCTTCTCGGAGTACCCCGCGTAATCCAGGTACTTGGTAAGCCCGCCCATGTAGAAGGGGTAGCCGGCGCCGAATATCATGCAGATGTCGATCTCCTGCGGGGCGCCCACCACGCCGTCCTCCAGCATGTGCCAGGCCTCGTCGGCCAGGGCCAGGCTCACCCGGTCGCGCATCTCCTCCGGCGTGGCCTTCTTCGGCGGGTCGGCCTGCTTCCAGAACTCACGCACCTCGGGGTCCACCTCGCCGTCCGGGCCATACACGCCGGGCTTCTTGCGGGCCACCAGCTCCCTGAGGTTGTCGCTCACGAAATAGCGCTCGGGGAAGGCGGCGGCCAGGGTCTCCGTGGCGTGCATGGCGATGGCCGGGCCCACCAGGGCCAGGAGGGCGAAGGGGGGCATGGGGGTCCCCAGGGCCCATAGGGCCTGGTCCACATCCTTGAAGTCGTTGCCCTCATCCACCAGCTTGATGGTCTCCACCATGGAGCGGATGAGCAGGCGGTTGACCACGAAGGCCGGGGCGTCCTTGCACAGAACGCACCGCTTGCCCAGCTTCTTTCCCACGTCGAAGGCGGTGATCAGTGTGGGGTCGTTGGTCTTCTCCGCTTTGATGATCTCCAGGAGGGGCATGGCCGCCACCGGGTTGAAGAAGTGGAAGCCCACCACCCGCTCCGGGTGCTTGAGGTCGGAGGCCATCTCCGTCACCGAGAGGGAGGAGGTGTTGGTGGCCAGTATGGCCGTCTCCGCGATATGCTCCTCTATCTCTCCGAAGACCTGTTTCTTTATAGGCATCTCCTCCAGGACGGCCTCGATGATGAAGTCGCACTCCGCCATATCCTTGTAGTCCAGGGTGGGCTCCACCAGGCTGAGCAGCCAGGGCACCCGCTCCTTGTCGATGCGCCCCTTCTCCGCCTGGCGGTTGATCTCCTGCTGGATGTAGTTCACGCCGCGGTCCACGAACTCCTGCTTGATGTCCTTGATGACCACGGGGATCTGCATGCGGCGCAGGAAGAGCACCGCAAGTTGGCTGCCCATGAGCCCGGCGCCCAGGATGCCCACCTTGCGCACCGGAAGCGGCTGGCCCTCCGGGACCCCCACCGGCTTGCGGGCCCGGCGCTGGGTGAGGTCGAAGGCGTAAGCCCCGGCCTGCATCTGGGGGGAGGGGATGAGCTCGCCCAGGGCCTCGTCCTCCAGGGCGAACCCCTCGTCGATGGTGATGTCCCTGGCCTTGGCGATGATGTCTATGGCCATGTAGGGGGCGCGGGAGTTACCGTGCACCTTGGAGTCGGCGAAGGCCTTGGCCTGTTCCACCAGGGAGTCCAGGTTGGACCAGTCGGGCTCCGGCCTCTCCACCTTCTCCTTGCCCAGGACCAGGTCCACGGCGAACTGCACGCTCTTGTCCAGGAGGTCCACCGGCTCGAACATGCGGTCCATGATGCCCATGTCCAGGGCCTCTTTGGCCTTGATCATGCGGTTGTTGTTCAGGGCGTTGTAGATGATGACCTGGATGGCCTTCTCCGGACCCACCAGCTTGGGGAGCAGGGTGGTCCCGCCCCATCCGGGGATGAGGCCCAGGAAGCATTCCGGGAAGCCGATGTGCTCCACGCTGGAGGCCACGGTGCGGTACTTGCAGGCCAGAGCGATCTCCAGCCCCCCTCCCAGGGCCACTCCGTTCACCGCGGCCACGGTGACGAAGGGGAGGTCTATGATGCGCTTGAAGGCGGCGTGCCCCGCCCTGGCTATCTCCATGGCCTGTTCTTTGGTCTTCACCTGGGGGACCTGGGTGAGGTCGGCCCCGGCGGCGAAGATGAAGGGCTTGCCGGTGAGGACCATGGCCTTCACGTCGCCCTGGGCCTGGATGCGGTCCAGGCACTCGTTGAGGCTCTGCATGGCCCCGAAGCCGAAGGTGTTGGGCTTGCGGTAATCCTCGCCGTTGTCCATGGTCACTATGGCGACCTTGCCGGCCGGCGAGTCGTAGTAGGTCTCCTTGAAGTGGGTGACCAGCTCCTCGGGCATCGCTTCCTCCTTTCCTTATCCCTCGATCAGTTCTGGACGTTCTCCCAGATCATGGAAGCGCCCTGTCCCAGGCCCACACACAGGGTGGCCAAGCCGTACTTCAGCTTGGGGTTCTCCTCGAACTGGTAGGCCAGGTGGGCCAGGAGGCGTCCACCGGAGGAGGCCAGAGGATGCCCGTAGGCGATGGCCCCTCCCCAGGGGTTGAGGCGCGGATCGTCGACCAGCTGCATCCCGAACTCCTTCATGAACACCACGCACTGCACGGCGAAGGCCTCGTTGAGCTCGATGACGTCCAGGTCGTCGAACTTCATGCCCGCCCTCTCCAGCACCTTCTTGGTGGCGGGCACCGGCCCGAGCCCCATGATCTCCGGCTTCACGGCGGCGAAGGCGTACTGCACCAGCCGCATGCGGGGCTTGAGCCCGTATTCCTTGACCGCCTTCTCCGAGGCCAGGATAACGCCGGCGGCGCCGTCGTTGAGCCCGGAGGCGTTGCCCGGGGTGACCCTCCCCTTGACCCGGAAGGGGGTGCGCAGGTCCTTCATGCCTTCAAGTGTGGCATCTGGGCGCGGCTGCTCGTCCCTGTCCGCCACCTTCCAGCCGTTTCCCGTCCACACGGTCATGGGCACCAGGATCTTGGCGATCTTCCCCTCGTCCAGTGCCTTCTTGGCCTTCTGCTGCGACAGGAGCGCGTACTCGTCACAGATGTCCTTGGTGATGTCGGGATACATGTCGTGCAGGTTCTCGGCGGTCATGCCCATGTTCAGGGCGCTCTGGTCCACCAGCTTCTCCGCCAGGAAGCGGGGGTTGGGGTCCGCTCCCTGCCCCATGGGGTGACGGAACATGTGCTCCACGCCGCCGGCGATAATCAAGTCGGCGGCGCCCACCTGTATTTGAGAGGCCCCGAAGGCCGCGGCGGTAAGGGCGCCCGAGCACATGCGGTCCACGGCGCAGCCCGGCGTGGTCACAGGCAGCCCGGCCAGGATGGCCGTGGTGCGCCCGATGGTCAGGCCCTGGTCCCCCCACTGGGTGGAGGCGGCCCAGATGTTGTCGTCGATCCTGTCTCTGGGCACCTCGGGGTTCCTCTCCAGGAGGGAGCGGATGACCTTGACCACCATGTCGTCGGCCCTGGTCTGGGCGAAGATGCCGTCCGGCCGCGCCTTCCCGAAGGCCGTCCGGCAGGCGTCGATGAGGTAGACTTCCTGCAGTTCCCTGGCCATTACTTACCTCCTTCACCTGTAAAAGGATTGCGGTACGGGATGATCTTTCCGCCCGGAATGTATTTCAAGGGGACGCGCCGGAAAGGTGACGGGTCCCGCTTCTGACAAAAGTGGGAGGATTGGGTGCGGAGCGATAGCTGCTTCGTCCATGGCTGCGACCTTACCCTGGTTATTAACTCGAACCGCCGCGAAACATTATAGATTTACCGGAGGGGAATGGCAACAGAGGCAGCTGCCGACAGGGCGGCAAACGCGTCCGGCGTCGGGCGGACGGTCGGGGTGAAATCGCCCCTTTCTCTCCCAAATTCCACAGGGCCGAAATACTGACACAGCGGGATCGGCCCGGAACTCCACGCCGGTGGGAAAAATTCCCCCGTGCGTCAAGGGGTATAGGCGGAAACGCACAACGGCACAAGCGTTCCGCGGGAAAACGCTCCCCCCTCCAGGCCAGAGGTTCCCGCGTCGTTTAGCTGCACACCATTCGCAACGAAAAAGCCCGAGGGGCCTCCCTCTCATCCCTCCGTTCTTGGAGCCGAAAGGCCAGCCCGGACGGGAGCAGCGCCGTAGCCCTACCGCTTCTCCTGCTCTTGAGAGTATATGAAATCACTGCATACTTCCCGAGAGGAAGACGGGAGTCTATCCTTCTTCTTCGGCGAAAACGCCGCCTTCGGGATGAACCCGCCGTTCCCTTCCCTTATCATGGAACCATGGACGTCATGCTCGTGGAACGCAGGTCTCCCACCCTGCACGACTTTCCTTACCGCGGCCCGGGGCGCAAGTGCTACCACAAGTGGATACTGAACGTCACGCCCCCGGGGAGGCCGCATTGCACCCACAGCTGCCTGTACTGCTATGCCAGGGATGCCGTATATTCCCGTTCATCCGATTCCAGCATGCAGGTGTACTCAAATCTGGCCGAGGTGGTGGAGAGGGAGCTCTCGGCGCTTGAGCTCTGCCCGCCCATCTCCATCTCCAATGTCACCGACCCCTGCCAGGCGGTTCCGGAACTCAGGCGGGTGATGCTCGAGCTGATACGGGTGCTGGTGCGCTGGGGAATAAGTTTTCATATGATAACCAAAGGTGATCCCACCTTCCTCGACCCCGTGGAGGGTTTTCCGGGCGGCGGCTACTTCTTCCTGGAGGTAACCATCGAGGGTCCGCCCGAAGTGCTCCGCCTGCTATCCCCGGCTGCGCCCCCTTATGAAAAGAGGCTGGAAGCCCTGTCCTGGGCCACCTCCAGAGGATTGCCCGCCACCCTCCGCCTGGACCCCTTCATTCCCCACCTCTGGAGGGCAACCTACGGTGCGTATTGGGACGAACGCCTGGAGGAGTTGCTCCATGACGCCTCCCTCGCCGGCGCCCGCCATGTGGTGAGCTCAACGGGCCGCTTCACCGCGGCCACCCGCAAGGCACTGGCGGAAGCTGTTGCTACCCGCTCCGCGCTGGAGGCCCGCCGCCTCATGGAGGACTACATTTTCGACCGTTCCGCGACCTCCGGCGGTTACATGCTCCCGACCGCCGGACGGCTGCAGTTCCACCGCCTCGCCGCCTCCCTGTCCGGCAAGCTGGGCATGACCTACGCCGTATGCCAGGAATTGCCGTCGGAGGCCGCCGATTCCCCCGGTCTCCCTCACTGCGAGGCTTTCCCCATGCCCTTCTCGCGCCGCACCGGTCCGGGGAGGTTCTCGCCGCTCGAGGGTTGCACCGCCAACTGCCACGTGCACTGCTTGGGGTCGGCTGATCCTCCCTGTGGGAGGCCGGAGCTTGCCCGCCCCGAACCCTTCC
>NZ_JACVJJ010000074.1:0-19430 GCF_015711935.1 Candidatus Solincola tengchongensis | reverse complement strand
CGGCGAGGCAACCCCTTTCGTGTTCCTGATGGAGAAGAATGGTTTGCGCGGAAGGCCGCACGGATGGGAGTCGGGTCGGCGGCCCCACCGCCGCTTGGCCTCCGCCGCCATGTCTTTCGATGCGCGGGATGTTCAGACACCCCCGTGCAACGGCATGTTCATGACGCGGCCTACCCGCGAAAAGCATCAGTAGAACCGGCCCGGCTCATCGACGGTCGAGCGGGGAGAATGCGGAAACCTTTTGGCTTCCGGCGCCCGGGGAGGGCCGTACCGTGCCTTTCCTTTGCCCGCGCCTCAGACCATCCCCTTGGAGGCCAGGAACTCGCGAACCGCCTCCGCCTGTTCCGGGGTCAGCGGGGGAAGAGGGCTCTTCACCGCGGCGCTCACAGGATGGCCCATGAGGCGCAGGGCTTCCTTCTGCATGGCATGGGGGGTTGGTGAGGAAGCCAGCAGCGGTGCATAGGTATAGACCTCGTTCTGCAGGGCCTCCGCGCGTTCCCCGTCGCCGCCTCTGCATGCCTCATAGAGGTCCAGCACGAGACGGGGGACGAAGTTGGGGAGCGGACATATGGCCCCGCAGGCTCCCGCCTCCATGGTGGCCTTGAGGTTGAAGGACATACCGGTGAAGACGCTGAAGCCTTCGCCCGCCGCCTCCACGAGCTGGCGGACTTCCTCCACGTCGAAGATGGTCTCCTTTGCCCCCACCACGGACGGCACCTCGGCGGCGATGCGGGCGATGGCCTGGGGTGAGAGCGCCAGTCCGGTGTGAGTTGGAAAATTATAGTAAAGGATGGGCAGGCTCGTCCCCTCCGCCAGCCGGCGGTAGAAACCAAGCACCGCCTCCTCGTCGAGGGGGTAGAAACGGTGCAAGGCCACCAGGAGCCCGTCGGCCCCCGCGTCCTCGGCGTAGGTGGCCATGTCCAACGCCGAGTCCAGGCCCCTTTCGTTGATCCCCACGATGACCGGTACACGGCCTGCGCAGGCCTCGACCACGGAGTCCACGGCGTTCTTCCTGCGTCGGTGGTCGATGTAGGGGCACTCCCCGTTGCTGCCCAGGACCACCAGCCCGTGCACCCCGGATTGGATGAGGTAATCGGTCATGTGGCGCATGGCTCGTGCGTCTATCTCGCCCGCCTCGTCGTAAGCGGTGAGCATCACGGCGAAGATACCCTCGAATCTCCTCATGGCGCACCTCCTTGCCGGGCCGTTGTCTCCGTTACGGACCTATTATAAGTACATGGCGAAGGGTTACCCTCTTCCAAGCACCTACATCCTCTGCGAGCTGAGGTACCAGATCTTGGACTCCGATCCCGCCGCGTCCCTACACGCACCCCCTCCAAGCGGAATGTTATCATGTCAAGTGACGTTCAGAGTGGAAAACGACGGAAGAGAGCGGTGAGGACAACCCTCCCCTCGCATGTGGCGCTCTTTCCGCTTCAAGCCGGGAACCGGAAAAAGCAGGGAGGAGGAATGGAAGACATTCCCTGGTGGAAGCGCGGGGTGATCTACCAGGTTGCGGTCCCCAGCTATATGGACAGCGACGGCGACGGGTACGGTGACCTCCGGGGGCTCCTGAAGAGTCTGGATCACCTCAACGACGGGACTCCCCGTTCCCTGGGAGTGGACGCCGTGTGGCTGACCCCCGTCTTTGATTCTCCCTGGGTGGACTTCGGTTATGACGTCCGGGACTACTACGCCGTCCACCCGCGCCTCGGGGACCTGAAGTCGTTCGACGAGTTGGTGCGGGAATGCCACCGCAGGGGGGTGAGGGTGATACTGGACATGGTGCTCAACCACACCTCGGAGGAACACCCGTGGTTCCTGGAATCCCGCTCTTCCATGGACAACCCGAAGCGGCAGTGGTACATATGGAAGGGCGGCAGGGCTCCGGGAAGACCGCCCAACCGCTGGAGGGCGGTGGTGGAGGGGAGTGCCTGGAAGTGGGACGGGAGGACCGGGCAGTATTACTACCATGCCTTCCTTCCCCAGCAGCCGGATCTCAACTGGCGTAACCCGGAGGTCCAAGAGGAGATGTTCCGGGTATGCCGCTACTGGCTGGACCGCGGGGCGGACGGCTTCCGCCTGGACCTCATCAATTACCTCTTCGAGGACGAGCTACTCCGCGACAACCCGCGCAAGCCCGGCATCCGGCCATATGACTGGCAGGTTCATCTCTATGACCGTTCCCGTCCGGAGTGCCTGGAGGTGGTGCGCGAGCTGAGGCGCCTGCTCGACAGCTATCCGGGTCGGATGATGATGGGTGAGGTGTACACCGACCGCCCGGAGGAGGCCGTGGCCCTACTCGGCGACGGTTCCGACGCCCTTCACCTCTCCTTCTACCTGGATTTCGCCCTCCGGCGCTGGAAGGCTTCCGGCTTTCGCGAGTCGGTGGAATGGCTGGAGTCCCGCATTCCGCCCGGGGCCTGGCCCTGTTACTACCTCTCCAATCACGACCTGGTGCGCCACTACACCCGCCTGGGCAGGAGGGACGCCGAGGCCAGGGCTAGGGTGGCAGCGGCCATGCTCCTCACCCTGCGCGGTACCCCTATCCTCTACTACGGCGAGGAGATCGGGATGCCCCAGGTACGCATCCCTCGCCGCCTCATCCGGGATCCCATCGGTAGGAGATTCTGGCCCCTGCCCGTGGGGAGGGACGGGGCACGCACCCCCATGCAGTGGAGCGCGGGGAGAAACGCGGGTTTCACGGAGGGGGAACCGTGGCTCCCCGTCCACCCCTCCTTTCGCTGGAAGAACGTGGAAGCCCAGGATGGCGATCCGCGTTCCCTCCTCAACTGGTACCGCAGGCTGCTGTGGCTCCGACGCCGGCATCCCGCACTTCACCTGGGAGACTACCGGGGGCTGAGAGCAGCGGAGCAGGTCTTCTCCTATCTCAGGGAATCCGGAGAGGAGAGGGTGGCCGTTTTCCTCAACTTCTCTTCCCGGCCCGTCGAGTTCCCGCTTCCCCTTGAGCTTCGCTCCGATGGCTCCAAGTGGAGTGTCCTCGCCTCCACGCACCGACACGAGGGAGAAGGGCTCGGCAGCGCGGCGCGGGTGAGCCTCGCGCCCTACGAGGCCCTCCTGCTGCTCGGGGAGTAGCGCCGTTGCTTGGATTGCGGGCGAGGGTGTCGACCTGACGGCAGGACCGCGGGTTTTTCGGGGAAAAGGACTGGTTCATGAGGACGTGAGGTCGTAAGGGGGCGAAGCGGTCGCCTTAGGGCGGCGGATGCGCGGGCCAAACCCTGGAAAGCCCTTTACCGCTCATCGGTGGCCGTTTGTTTGGCGTTAAATTCATGTCTTTCGGCTTATAATATTCTCGTCCTGTTCCGGATGCGGCGGGGCGTGAGAGCGGGAAGGAGCCTTCCGCAGGGTCGCACTTCAGAGTGAGACAAGCGTTTGCGTCGTCGGACGGGGCCTCCGGGGATGGAAGAGGTGACGAATCCCTGGAGGCGTTGCGGGCCCACACATTGCGGGCTGTGGCCTCATCCCCGCTTCGTTTCCTGCGCCTTGAGCGGGAGGGGTAGGCACGGCTGTGTGCTTTTCGTGTCCGGTCCGCGGTGAAATCGTTTCGAGGGAGAAAGTGCCTTGGCGCATGATCACGCCGGATGGCGATCGGCTTTCCCAGCCGGGAAGAGGCTGGCCGTCGGCCTGGCCGTGAACACCGCCTTCCTTTTCGCCGAGGTGGCCTTCGGGATACTAGCGGGGAGCCTGGCCCTCCTGGGAGATGCCGCCCACAACTTCTCGGATTCCTTCGCCCTGGTGCTCTCACTGGTGGCGGTGCGCATGGCCACGCGTCCCCCCACCATGAGGAGGACCTACGGATACCACCGCCTGGGAATCCTCGCCGCTTTCATCAATTCCCTGGGCATCATACTGGTCTGTTTCTACCTCTTCTACGAGTCGCTGCGGCGGCTGGCAGACCCCTCAGGGGTGGAGGGCGGGGTGGTTATCCTGGTGGCCGGACTGGGTTTCCTGGTCAACGGGAGCGTTGCCGTGCTCCTGAGGAGGGGAAGGGGTGATCTCAACGTCCGGAGCGCCTTTCTCCACCTGCTCACCGATGCCCTGGTCTCCCTCGGGGTGGTGGTCTCTGGTGCCGTCATCCTGCTCACCGGGTGGACATATGCAGATCCCCTGGCCACCATGGTCATCGGCCTGCTCATCCTCCTCAGCGCCTTCCGGATCTTGCGTGAGTCCTCCCACATCCTCATGGAATCGGTTCCTGCGGGCATCGATTACCTGGAGATAATGAGCGACATAAAGGGGCTCCCCGGCGTACTTGACGTGCACGACCTGCACATCTGGGAGATAGGCTCCCGGCAGTACTCGCTCTCCGCCCATGTGGTGGTCGCGGATGTGCCGGTGAGTATTGCCCAGGCCACGATCTCCCGTATAAAGGAGATGCTTCTGGACCGTCACCGCGTGGTTCACGCCACCCTGGAGCTGGAAAGCGAGCCCTGCGCGCCGGGGGAGGTCTGTCATTTCGAATGAGACGCGAACCTCTCTCGGTTGCCGAGCCTTGACGACGCTGCACGAGGCGGGGATTCGGGGGGTGGCCACCCTACCCTCTCGTGGCGGGAGGGAACCGCACGATGGTGGATGGCAGAGGCTTTGGGATGAGGAATGAGAGGTTCAGGCAGTGGATTTTATCCCCTTTGGGGATGACGGATTCGGATGGAGGGGGGTTGGGGAATCGGAGGTGGAGGGCAGGGTTAGTGATTCTGCCGCACAGCGTAGGGGATGAAGCGTAAATCCGTCCGGGATCCATGATGGCCGAGGGTGTTTCCGGGGGTGAATGCAATGGCAGGAAGGATAAGGGTGGCAAGCTTTGACGGCAAAATGGTTTACATCACCGGCGGTTCCAGCGGAATAGGGCTGGCCACCGCTCGCCTGTTGGTCAGGGAGGGAGCCGATGTGGTCATCTTCGCCAGGGGCAGGGAGCGGCTGGAAGCGGCCCTCGCGGAGATGGAGAAGGAGAGGCGGCGGGAGGGTCAACGCCTGGCCTGGAAGCAACTGGATGTGACCGACCATCAGCAGGTCGTGCGGGTGATGGAGGAAGCGGTGAGGGAGTTCGGGGCCCCGGACATCCTCATCAACTGTGCGGGACGGGCCTACCCGAACTATTTCGAGAACATCACCTACGAACAGTTCGACGAGACCATGAAGGTGCACGCCTACGGCGCCTGGAACACCGTCTCCACGCTCTACCCGCGCATGAAGGTCAGGGGAGGCTACATAGTCAACACCTCCTCCGTCCTGGGCTTCATGGGCATCTTCGGGTACACGGACTACGCCGCCTCCAAGTTCGCCGTCGTCGGCTTCAGTGAGGCCCTGAGAGGCGAGGCGCGAAGGCACGGCATCGGGGTCTCGGTGCTCTGCCCGCCGGACACGGACACCCCCGGTTTCGCTGTGGAAAACCTTACCAAACCGCCCGAGACCAGGGCCATAAGCGAAGGAGGCGGCCTCCTGCGCCCTGAAGAGGTAGCCGAGGCCCTGCTGCGGGGGATGCGCAGGGGAAGTTTCATCATCGGCCCAGGCTCGGCCGGGATGCTCTACAGGGTTAAACGCTTTTTCCCCTGGCTCGTGGACCTCTTCTCGGAACGGGCCATAAGGAAGGCGGCCAGGGGGAAGTCGGGTTAGGGTTCTTCCCCGGCTCCAAGGAATAGCGGGGAGAGCTCTCCTTCAAATTTCGGTCTTCAGCCTGGGCGGCGCTGGATGCGATTAATCATGACCGATGGATGGGTAATTATGGAAGAAACATGTCGCGGAAAGCCGGACCCGGGAAAGCCGCCGGGCTTCGGGGAAACGGATTTACGCCCCGATTCAGCCGCCTTATCGAGGAGGTGATCCGATGCTGCCGGAAGACATCACAAAGGTCGCAGTGGTTGGAGCGGGGGTCATGGGACACTCCATTGCCCTCGTCCTTGCCTGCCGGGGTAAAGAGGTTGCCCTGGTGGACGTGGACCGGGAGAGGCTGGACCATGCGTTGACCCTCATGGAGAGCGCTTTCCGGGTCCTGGCCGAGGCGGGCAGGGAGGGCCCGGGAGGCTGGGAGTCTGTCCGGGAACGGATCCGGACCTTCACCGTTCTGGAGGAAGCGGCGGAGGGCAGCGACTTGGTCGTCGAAGCCGTTCCCGAGATTCCCGAGGTCAAAAAGGAGGTCTTCGCCAGGCTGGACCGCTGCTGTCCCCCGCACGCCGTTCTCACCAGCAACACCTCGGGCCTGGGCATCTTCGAGTTCGTTGAGGTGGAACATCCTTCCAGATTACTCATCGCCCACTGGTTCAACCCTCCGCACATCATCCCCCTTGTGGAGGTGGTGCCGGGCCCGGAGACCTCGCCGGAGACGGTATCCCTGGTCAGGGGCTTCCTGGAGAGCCTGGGGAAGGTTCCCGTGGTCCTCAAAGGTTTCACCCGCGCCTTCGTGGTGAACAAGATCCAGAACATGATGGCCCTGGCCGTATTCGAGCTCCTGGGCAGCGGCCTGGTGGACCCGGAGGACATAGACCGGGCCGTCAAGTACAGCATCGGCATCCGCATGCCGGTCATCGGCGTTGTGCAGTCCCTGGATTTCACCGGGCTGGACCTGGTGGCGGACGTCGCCCGGAGCTACGGGATGAGCGTCCCCTTCATCGAGGAGCTGGTGAGAGAGGGACGCTTGGGCGTCAAGACCTCGGGCGGCATATTCGACTACGGGAATCGTGGGGAATCGGAGATCCTCGCCAAAAGGGACCGGCTCTTCCTGGCGCTCATGGACCGCATGCGGGAACTGGGCACCTTCGACCCCGTCTGAAGGCCCGAGACCCCGAACGCCCGGTTTCAGGCCGGAACCCCTGTTTTCGGGGAGGGTAAGACGGCTCACGGGGCGGCAGCACTCGAAGCTTGTCGACGATGCGGTCGCTGGGTCGTACCTTGGAATATAAGATAGACGTGATGTGCATGACGGCGATTCCCGAGGGTTGCAGATAGATCGCCCCAAGGACGCAGGCCCAAACATCAGGTGTTGTTGATGCGCAAGGCGTCATTCCGCTAAAGCCCTCCGGCGAGAGGAGGGAGAGGGGCGTTGAAGAGAAGGAGAGATGAGGTATCCATGCGTGGCGATGGACAGGGGATCGGTGGGCGCCCTGTCCGTGGGGGCCTCAGGGTCATCCGGCAGAGCGCCCCGCCCTTGAGGCATGGAGGGGGAACCGGTTTTCCGACCCCTGCGAACTTGACACAAGGGGCCACAAATCGTTACCAGATGGTAATATCAATGGAGTGATTTCCGAAGGCGGTCAGAAGACGAGACCGGCGGCCAGCAAAGGGGTGAACACGGGTGGAAAGACTTCCCTACAACGTCGCTTTCGCCTATTTCCTCAAGTTCAACTGGGCGCTAGGGGAGAGGGTGGTGCGTACCCTCCTCCTGAACCGTATGGCGCCCCCGGTGGCGGGGGTGGAGAGGGACCTGCCCTACGTGAAAGGCGGGAACCGTCTGCAGGTCCTGGACATCTTCAGGCCCCTTGGCGACCCTCCTTTTCCGGTGCTCGTCTATGTCCACGGCGGCGCCAACCACCTGGGGGACAAGAGGACCTACGACCGTATCTGCCGCGTGTTCGCCTCCCGGGGTTTCCTGGTGTTCAACGCCAATTACCGCATGGCCCCGCGCTGGAGGTACCGCGAGCAGCTCCAGGATGCCGCGGCGGCAGTGGACTGGGCTTTCCGCGAGGCTGAATCGCGCGGCGGGGATCCGGGCCGCGTGTTCCTGGCCGGCGATTCCGCCGGGGCTTACCACGCGGCCATGTACGCCGCCGAGGTCATCCACCCCGAATTGGCCCGAGCCCTGGGCACCGCGCCTGCGGTTCCCCTCCAGAACATCAAAGGACTGCTTCTCTTCTATGGTGTCTACGACCTGGTGACGGTGGGCGACTCAAAGTTCCCCTTCAGCAAGCTGTTCATCACCGGGTTCCTGGGCCGCGACCCGGAGGGATTCCGCAAGGCCGCGGAGCTGGCCTCCCCGGTGCGCTACGTGACACCCGACTTCCCTCCTTGCTTTCTCTCCACCAGCCGCATCGACCCGTTGCACTCCCAGACCATGGATATGGTGAAAGAACTGGAGGAGAAGGGCGTGGAGCACGAGCTGGTAAAGCTTGGCAAGAAGGAATATCCCTACACTCAACATGGTTACCTCAACTTCTGGTTCACGCGGGGGGCCAGGCTGACCATGGATAGGGCCCTGGAGTTCCTATCCCGGCACAGCGAATAAGATGCGGGTCATCCCCATATCCATGATGGAACCGGAAATGCTTGCTCCGTCCATTGACCTTCCTTTTTTCGCCTTCGTCCCAGCCGGCCTTTCGGTCCGCAGCGCACCCTAGGGATGCCCCTCTCTTCCGGGTTCCCGATATCGGGATTGAAAGAGTGTGGAGAACACACGCTCTCAGCGGGCTGGAGAAAGACACGGGTAGGTAGGGGAGGGTGCCGTACATTTCAATAGGCGCATCGGGGTTTGGAAAAGGTCGGGGGTGCCCCTGTCATCCTGACAAGACATGCAACTCGGGCGAAACGAGAGGTGCGACCTTTCAGATGTTCGACCTGAGGGAAATGGTTCTCCATATGGCCGCGAAACGAGGAGCCTGGAGGAGATAGAGGAGAAGACCGCCGGGGCGGTCTTCGAGCCAGCCGGCCATGCTCAAGGCCCTCCTCGAGCGCCTGGACGAGGAGTTAATGAGGAAGAGAGAGAAGGGCCTGCGCCTCCTGGGAAAAGGGGGAGGCATATCGTCGCCCGCTTCGGGACGGTCAAAGTGAAGAGCAGGCACTACCGGGATCCGGAGGGGAAGCAACGCTTCCTTCTGGACGAGGCTCCGGGTTTTACGGATGGGCCTTGACAAAGGGCGTGAGGCAGAAAATATTTAACCTGGGGAGGGAAGGAACCGGATAAAGATCGTAGCTTCTTTCATACCAGGACCCTCAGCCGGAATAAAGCCTATATCTGTCCGGGAGGTCGCTCCTTTGACAAGCACGGTTCTCGGACCAACGAGCCCGTAATGGTCGCCGCTGGGATAACCGCATTTCACGCCCCTTCTTTCGCCGCAGGATCCGTCGCTCCGGTAGCCGCCGTTCTGGCCGGCGATCGAGTAAAACCGTCGTCCGAGTGAGAGTGCGTCCCTCTGAAAATGAGACTGTAAGCCGGGCGACGAGGGGAGTCTTCGGGGAGGGAAGATGAGAAAGGAAGATCTTACCGCCCATGGAAAGCGCCTCCTGCGGGAGACGCCCGTGTTGGAGACCCTGCGCGGGTTGGATCCCAAGGGGGTGAACGAGGTATTGCGCATCGTGGAGACCTGTGCGGAGTTCGCCCGCCTGCACGCGGAGCCCAAAGCCCTGGAGCTGGACGCCCGCATGGAGGAGGATCCGGAGTATTTCGACTGGGACCTTGTGAGGACGGCCGGCAGGTACCGCCTCTTCAGCCTGGTGGTGCCCGCGGTGCTCGGGGGTCTGGCCGGAAAGTATATGCTCACCGCCGCCTCCCTCGGCGTGGAGGAGATATGCTCCGCCTGCGCGGGCATCGGCAACATGATCGCCGCCACGGGACTCGGTGCCTGCCCGTTGCTCACCCCCGGGGGGATGCCCCACTGGGACACGGTCTTGCGGGAGATAGTGGAGGGGGAGAGGAAAGGCGAGCCGGTGCTCATGGCCTACGCCATCACCGAGCCTTCGGCGGGCACCGACGTCGAGGAACCTCACTTCCTGGCCAAGGCGAGGATAGGCATGGAGGCTCGCCGGGTGAAGGGCGGTTACCTGCTGAACGGCCGCAAGTGTTTCATCTCCGGGGGCAAGGAGGCCAAGTACCTCACGGTGTGCGCGGCCACCGACCGCAACCGCCCCCTGGAGACCTGGACCGTCTTTTTGGTAAGCCGGGACATGGAGGGGTTCTCCGTCCCGCGCGTGGAGCGCAAGATGGGCCAGAGAGCCTGCCACGCCGCCGAGCTACTCTTCGAGAACGTGTTCGTGCCCGAGGAGTACGTCATCGGCTACGAGGGGGACGGCATGTCCATGGGAATCCTTTCCATCATGGCCGCCTCGCGGGGGCCGGTGGGGGCCGTGGGCACGGGGATTGCGCGGGGCGTGCTCCGGAATTTCCTCTCCTGGGCGAGGCAGGAGCACGGAGGGAGGAAGCCCATCGAGGAGCAGAGGATACAGATGGAGATAGCCGACATGGCGGCTTCCATCCAGGAATGCCGGGGGCTCGTCCTCGACCACAGCCTGGCGGGGGACAGGGTCTTCGGGACCCTCCTGGTCAATCCCATGATGAAGGCCCTCTTCGCCCTGCCCAGGGAGTTTAGGCTTTCCAGGCCTTACCAGGCATTTCTCCAATCCCGCCCGGGTAGGGCCGCCTCGGCGCGGCTCCTTCGCCTGCTGGTGAGCGAGGAGGACATGACCCGCCTCCTGGCCCTGGCCTCCCTGGCCAAGTTCGCCTCCACGGACATGGCCATGAACGTCGCCTCGCGGGCCCTCCAGCTGATGGGCCCCGGCGACTCGGAGGAGAGGCGCCGGGTGGAGAAGTGCTACCGGGACGTGAAGGTGACGCAGATCTACGAGGGGACAAACCAGCTTAACCGGCTCACGTGGTACATGATCGAGCATGAAGGTTCTCTGAGGGTCGAACTGCCTCGGCCCCGCCTGTGAGGGGATGGAAGAAAGAGGAAAAGGGGGATGGAATTGTCCGTGCTGTTCACGCCAGGGAAGATCGGGGACGTGGAGGTGAAGAACCGCTTCGTGCATGCCGCCACCTACGAGAGCATGGCCGAGGAGGACGGGAGGGTGACGGACATGCTCATCAGGCGCTACTCCCGGCTGGCGGAGGGGGAGGTGGGCCTGATCATCACCGGGATCGCCATCGTCCACCCGCTGGGAAACGTCCCGGGAAGGGCCATCGGGATACACAGCGACGCCATGGTCCCCGGCCTGCGCAGGTTGGCGGATGCGGTTCACGAGCACGGGGCGAAGCTCTTCATCCAGCTCCTGCACGCCGGGGCCCAGACCAACCGGCAGGCCATCGGGAGGACCCCACTCGCACCATCTCTTATCGGGCCCAACCCCATGTACCTCAACTTTGCCCGTCCCATGCGCGAGCAGGAGATTGGGGAGGCCATACGGGCCTTCGGGCAGGCGGCGCGCCGGGCCGCGGAGGCGGGAGCCGACGGCGTGCACATCGCCGCCTCCGGGGGGTACCTCCTCAACGAGTTCCTCTCCCCCTACTTCAACCGCCGCAAGGACGAGTGGGGCGGCTCCGACGAGAACCGTTTTCGCGTCATGCGCGAGGTCATCCGGGAGGTGAGAAGGAATCTCGCCCCGGGGATGGCACTCACGGTGAAGATGACAGCCAACGACTACACACCGCGGGACGGCATGACCACGCCGTTGGCCGCGAGGTACGCGGGGTGGATGGCCGAGCTGGGCATCGATGCCCTGGAGATAGCCTCCGGATGCACCACCTATTCCGGATGGCATATATGGCGGGGCGGCGTCCCCGTGCGCGAGCTGGTCAAGGACCTTCCCGGCTGGCAGAAACCGGTGGCCTGGCTGAAGTTCAGGAGCATGGCGGGGAAGTATGACTTCACCGGCCCCTACAACCTCGAGGACGCGCGGGTCATCAAGGCGGCCATCGGGGAGGTGCCCTTCATCCTGGTGGGCGGACTGCGGCGACTCTCCCAGATGGAGGAGATCGTGGAGAGGGGAGAGGCGGACTTCGTGGCCCTTAGCCGGCCCCTGATACGGGAACCCAACCTGGTGAAGAAGTTCAGGGAGGGCAGGGC
Organism: Candidatus Solincola tengchongensis; assembly: GCF_015711935.1. Classification (NCBI taxonomy): domain Bacteria; kingdom Bacillati; phylum Actinomycetota; class Candidatus Geothermincolia; order Candidatus Geothermincolales; family Candidatus Geothermincolaceae; genus Candidatus Solincola; species Candidatus Solincola tengchongensis. The sequence continues at coordinate 7,644 of NZ_JACVJJ010000074.1, read as the reverse complement.
GGAGGAATCCTCTTGCACCTCCTGCAACAGGTGCTTCGCGGAGATAGTCCACCGCCGCCCCCTCCGCTGCATGGCCACGAAGTGAAAGATGTGGAGCTGGAATCCGAGGAATTCTCCGGGGTGAAATGCACGTTGGCGGGCCTGGTTCCTCTGATCTTTGTTTTGACCGTTCGGACGATCGGGGTTGATAGGCCGCGGGTCGTGATCGAGAGAGGGAGTTGGTCCCATGAGGTCCGAAACCGGGACGATGAACCTTAATGTCGTCGATGAAAAGGGCAGAGACAGCCAGTATGCTTTTTAAGCCAACCAAAACCTGTTGACGGAAAAAATAACGGGGTCTTATGCCCCCGTTCGTATTCTGGCTCCCCGGGAGGGACTCGAACCCCCAACCTAGTGGTTAACAGCCACCCGCTCTACCGGTTGAGCTACCGGGGAAAGCATCCACGGCGGACGCTCAGGCCCACCCTCACGCTGTTCGCTTCACGGCGCCCGATTCAAGGTGCCGGCGCGCGGTTTCAAATTATATGATACCACGCACCGCGGCACAAGCCGTGCGCCGGCCTGATACACGGCGAACGCGTCGAACGTGCCGAGGCTCTACGCTGAGGGTGCACGCTTTGCCTTCATACTTGGGGCGGCTTATCGGGCGGGAGTGCATGAAGGCCTTCGCCGGTTGGCCGCGAACATTATGTTAGAATCGACGCAACGGATGGGGCGGAGGGCTTAAAGGTCCGGCAAAGGGCGCTGGAGATGTTCACGTCGGCGACGGCCTGCCTTGGGTTGCCGGCGATTCGAGCATAGCTCCTCTTCGGGGCCGGGGGGTGGATGGTGAAATGCTCGAAGTCTCATCGAAGGGGTAAGCGGTATCGCCTCCCCGACGAGAGGACTTTATCGCCCGTTGTGAAGACGCGCCGCATGGTCAGGCAGCAGCGGCGCAAGCGCAGGCGCAGGCTCATCTTTGAATCGCTGCTTCTGGCAATGCTCGTCTTGGCCGTTGTTTCCCTCCTCTTCGTCTTCCAGGTCATCCACAGGGAGAGGGCGGCGGAGTCTCAGCCCCGGCCGCTGCCTCCCCTGGAAGTGGGGGTGGACGGTGAGCTGTCGGAGGAGGCCATCCCGCTTCTCCGTGAATACGGGGACACCCACCCGGAGAATCCCCTCCTGGTGGAGGAGGAAGGGGCACCCGCGCTGGTGACCAGGAACCCGTTGCTCATCCTCAAACCGCACCGGTGGGAACTCCTCCATGTGCCGCCACTGAGGCTCAAGGCGGCCGGAAGAGAGATAACCCTCCGTCCCGAGAGAAGCGTGTGGCTGTGCAGCGAGTGCGCCGACCCCAGACTGGACGCGCTGGCCTCATGGCTCGCGGAGAGGTTGGCTCGCCTTTACCCGGAGATAAGCTTTAACGCGGTCGGGGACATCATCCCCGGCCGGAAGGTGGCCATGAAGATGGCCTCACACGGCTTCCTCTACCCCTTTGCGGCCGTTGCGCCCTATATCAGGGACGCGGACCTGGTCTATGCGGACCTGGAATGCCCTCTCTCCGACCGCTATAAACCGCCCTACACGGGCACGGATTTCATCGCTCCCAGTGGAACCGTGGAGGGCCTGAAGGCCTGCGGGATAGACGTGGTCTCCCTGGCCAACAACCACAGCACCAACTTCGGGACCGCGGCCTTCACCGACACCCTGGACCTCTTGCGCAAGAACGGCATCGCTTACGTGGGTGGAGGGCGCAACGCCGAGGAGGCTTACAGAGCCCTGAGCCTCGATGTCAAGGGCACCAGGATCACCTTCCTCAGTTACAACGCCATCGCCGGGAGCATCAACGCCACCTCCCAGAGGCCGGGGGCGGCCTGGTTCGACATGTGGCCCTATGCCGCCGACGACCCGGAGGACCTGGCGGCGATGCAGGAGGCGGTGCGCAAGGCCAAGCGGGAGGGCGGCTTCGTGGTCGTCGGGTTTCACTGGAGTGAGGAGTACAAGAGGCTGCCCAACCCCTCAATGAGGAGGGTGGCCCACGCCGCCTGTGATGCGGGGGCGGATATGGTCATCGGCACTCATCCCCACTGCATCCAGTCCCTGGAGTGGTACAAGGGGAGCTTCATAGCCTACAGCCTCGGCAACTTCGTCTTCGACCAGATGTTCGCCGATCACACCCGTCAGGGCATAATCCTGCGCTGCCGTCTTGTGGGGAGCGAGCTGACGGAGGTCGAGCTCCTCCCTTACCTGATACAGGATTACTGTCGCCCCGTGGTCCTGGACCCGGGAAGCGCCAGGAGCATCATCGACTCTTTGTTGTCCATCTCCAATCTCTAAGATTTTGTTCGCACACCCAAGTTATCCGGGAGGCCTTATCCCGAGGGGCTTGAAAACCGCCGACTGGATGGCGATCTAGTCCGTATCAACGGCCCGGGGAAACTCTGGCCGATCGCTTTAGGTTGGATGGCTTGCTGCATTTCTGGGCAATCTTCCGGGTGGTTGAAGTCATGCGGACCTGTCTCGAAGTTGTCCTCTGACGGAGCGGGGAAGGAGCCTCGTGTCTTCGATGACGCGGTCGTGCCGCGTGTCTCCAAGCTCGTCTGCCCGAGACTGCAGGGTTTTCCTCCCCGGAGCTTAACGATTATAGTCGGCGTTACCCGTCTTTAATGGGGGGTCCTTCCGGCGCCCGCGGCATTCGTCGAGCCGGTTATTGCTGCCTTGCCCCCGAGGAGGGGTTTCCGCAAGGTCCTGAAGACGCTAGGGACTTGTCGATGGCGTCCTCTCACGTCCAACGCACCAACGCTCCCGATAAAAGATGTGCTAGGCGGCGACCAAGGCCGTGCGGGCTGCCGCCTTCGTGGCGATCACAACCCGTCGACGCCGTATCCGGTCCCTGGAGTGATACGAGTGGAGCCTCATATTCAGGCTCCAACGGTAATATATTTTTGGTATTCTTGAAATTTCTGCCGCGGGGTTATTTGAAAGGGGGCCGATGAAGGGATGGTGAGAGGAGAAAATCACTCCCCCGGAGAAGGCAATGCCGTGGCCATAGGGCTCATCCCCTTCGACTGTTCCGTGGAAGAGGAGCTCTCCTTCCTCCCGGAAGCGCTTCATGAGGCCTTTGGCCTCCGGGCCTCCTGGTGCCCCGCTATCCCCCTTCCCCGCGGAGCTTACCGGAAGGGAAGGGGGCAGTATCTGGCGGCATCGCTCCTCCAGGCCTTGGCCCGCACACCCCCCGGAAAATACCTGCGTCTTCTGGGTATCGCAGACGTTGACCTCTACGCGCCCGGGCTGAACTTCGTCTTCGGGCAGGCCGTCGTGGGGGGACGGGAGTGCGTCATCTCCCTCTGGCGCCTTCGCCCCTACTTTTACGGCCTCTCGCCGGAGTGGTCCGTGTTCCGGGACCGGGTGGTGAAGGAGGCGGTGCACGAACTGGGGCACACCTTCGGTCTGGGCCACTGTCGGGATCCCGGCTGCGTGATGCGCTTCTCCAACTCCATCGCGGACACGGATCGCAAGGGCCGGGATTTCTGCCCCCACTGCCGGGGGTCGCTGGAGCGGGTTATCGGGCGGCCGTGACCGCCGGGCCGGAAGGGAAGTCCGATACGCCGCTCCGCAAAAGGATCTCGTTGTCCTCGCATTCACGCGCCCTTGCCGTCCCCTTCGCAGTCTTTGCCTAACGGCGTATGGCGCCGGCGCAAACCGGCCTTCGTACCTGCGAAAGACCTCGGTAAAACCGGAAAAAAAGAAAACGTACTTTGTCTAAAGTTTTGTATATATCCGTCCGAGATATGCCTTGAAAACCGGGTCATCCGATGGACTGAGCCTTACGCGCTCATTCTGGAGAGTGAACCGACCTGGCTTGGAAAGCGAAGATCAGGCACTCGCTCTTTCGCGGGAGCGGTTGAATATCCGAAAGGGAGGAATGGACGATGGAGGCCCACGAACTGTTCGGTGGAGAGGAAAGGGACGGCCGTGTCCCGAGGACCAGCTTCTTCACCCGCAAGCTGGCCACTAAATTCCAGAAAATGGGAATAGATATTCCGGCCTCGGTCATGGCTTTCCTGGACACGCCGCTGTGCGCCTTTGACGAGGAGCAGGCCCGTTACTTCGAGGAGAAGTTCCGCCCCCTGATCCCCCGCCTCATCTCCATCCTGGAGGAGGTCTACGACGAGCTCGGCGCGGACCGCGAGGGCTGGGAGGACATGTTGACCTACAACGTCCGGCAGGAGACCCCCATCGGCATCTGCGCCCGTGCTGTGTTGGTGAAGAAGGAACGCTCCGCCGAGGACATCCTCACCCGGGCCCTGCGCGATGAGCAGAGGACCAGGAGGCTGGAGAGGCCACCCTGTTTCAGCCGGCCGGGCGTCTGAGGTCTGGCGGGACGGCCGCCCCGGGGTACGGAATTAGCCGGGGCGGCCCTTTTATTGTAGAATCTTCCTCATGAAAGTCGACGGCATCCGCGGGTGGGCGGTAGAGAACGCCAAGTCCATCGCCGACATGCTTACCGGCGTGCGCTTCTTCTTGGCCCTGCTCATCTTCCTCTGCGCCGTCTTCGGCGAGGCTTCCCTGCTTCCGCTGGTGGTCTGTCTCACCCTGCTGGGCTGGACAACGGACGTCATCGACGGGAAGATAGCCCGCCTCGACCCTCTCGGCCGCCGCACCTGGGTGGGGGATCTGGATTTCGCCGTGGACATGTTCATGGTCTATTCCGGCCTGCTCTACTTCATAACCGCGAGGTTCGTGCCCTTCTGGCCGTTTTTCCTTTACATGCTCTATGCCGGGGCGACGGCTTTCATCTGGACCAAGAAATCGGTGATCATGGCCCAGGCCGCCCCTATCGCCGCCATGCCCATCATCTTCTCCTTCCTGCATGCCCCGCTATGGGGGTGGATCTTCCTGGGGTGGATAGCGCTGGCCCTGGCCTTGAACTGGAAGCGCTTCATGCAGGAGATAGAGGAGTTCATCCAGGATGTCGAGGAAGGATGAGAGGCCGGCGGGAAGGGGGGGCGCGGAGGGGTTTGTCCCTTCCGTGGCACCGGATGAGAGGGAAGAGGCGTCCGGGCCGGACCCTTCGGCCGACGGCCAGCTCCGCAGGCAGATAGAGGCCTTGGAGGAGGTCAGCCGGGCCATAGTGTCCGACCTCTATTTGGAGGATATCCTCAAACTCATCGTCATGGTCACAGCCGAGGTGATGAACTCCAACATCTGCTCCCTTCTTCTGCTCAACGAGAAGGAAGGCACCCTAGAGATACGGGCCACCCAGTCGGTGAGCGAGGAGTACCTGAACAAGCCCCCCATAAGGCTGGGCGAGGGCATAGCGGGGATGGTGGCCGCGGAGAACAGGCCCATACAGGTGAGGGACGTGAAGGCCGACCCGCGCTACGCGAACAAGAGGGTGGCCGAGAAAGAGGGCCTGTGCTCCCTCCTCTCCGTGCCCATGTGCGTAAAGGGGCGGGTCATAGGGGTGCTCAACTGCTACACCTCCGAGCCGAGGGATTTCACCCCCGAGGACGTCAAACTGCTCACCGCGGTGGCCAACCAGGCGGCGGTGGCCATCGAGAACACCGAGCTCCTGGTTAGGACGCGCATAATCCAGGAGGAGCTGGAGACGCGCAAACTGGTGGAGCGGGCCAAGGACATCCTCATGCGCAACCTGGGCATCGGCGGCGAGGAGGCTTACCGCCGCATGCGGCGCAAGTCTATGAACACCCGCAAGTCCATGCGGGAGATCGCCGAAGCCATCATCCTCGCCGACGTGGGCGAGGAATAGCTTGACATCATCATGCCGCGCGCATATATTTTCTCTGGATTTGAGGCACGAGGCGGTGCCTTTCAGGACATCGACGTCCGGACAGGAGGTCCGGGCGTTTTTCTATATGGAAAAATAAGGAAGATGTGAAGGAGGTATGCGCGGATGAGTTACAGTAAACCCAACTCGAGCGAGGCGACCCTCACCCGGTTACGCACGGGAAAGGACTACTGCCCCTTCAGCGGGATGTGCGTGACCTGCGTGGACGGCTGCACCGGCCTGTGCGAGATCGGGAGGTCCGCTTATCGGTCCACGGAGGTCCTCTATCCCCAGCCCTTCGGGGGCAGCACCTCCGCTTCCCAGAAGGACTACCCCGTTGACTTCTCCCACCTGAACATCATGGGCACCGCCGTGGGCGCGGTGGGCATCGAGCCCGATCCCGACGTGGCCACCTTCCCCAACGTCAACCTGGAGACGGCGGTGGGAGCGGATAAAGGGATCAAGCTCCGCCTGCCCTTCGTCATCCCCGGCCTGGGCTCCACCGACGTGGCCAAGAACAACTGGGATGGGCTGGCCATAGGCTCGGCCATCTCCGGCGTCATCCTCACCATCGGCGAGAACGTCTGCGGCATGGACGAGAAATCGGTCATAGAGGACGGCCGGGTGGTGGACTCCCCGGACATGGCACGCAGGGTGAAGCTCTTCCAAGAATGGTATGACGGCTACGGGGCAATCGTGGTGCAGGCCAACGTGGAGGACACCCGTCTGGGAGTCCTGGAGTACGTCATCGATAAGCTGGGCGTCCAGGTCGTGGAGCTCAAGTGGGGCCAGGGGGCCAAGGACATCGGCGGCGAGGTGAAGATCCGCAGCCTGGAGAAGGCCCAGATGCTCAAGAAGAGAGGTTATATAGTCCTCCCCGATCCGGAGGCGCCCAGCTCGGTGGAGAACTTCTACAAGACCTTCAACGAGTTCGAGCGCCATTCCCGCATCGGTTTCGTGGACGAGGAGAGCTTCGTCAAGCGGGTGCAGGAGCTGCGCGACGCCGGGGCCAAGTACGTCTTCCTCAAGACCGGCGCATACCGGCCGGCGGACCTGGCCCGGGCGGTCAAGTACTCGTCCCTGGCCAAGATAGACATGCTCACCGTGGACGGTGCCGGCGGAGGGACGGGCATGAGCCCCTGGCGGATGATGAACGAGTGGGGCGTACCCACCATCCACCTGGCGGCCATGACCTACGAGTACGCCAAACGGCTGGCGGATAAGGGGGAGTACGTCCCGGACATCGCTATAGCCGGCGGGTTCACCCTCGAGGACCACATCGTCAAGGCCCTGGCCATGGGGGCTCCCTACTTCAAGCTGGTGGGCATGGCCCGCTCTCCGATAGCGGCGGCCATGGTGGGCAAGACCATCGGGAAGCTCATCGAGGAGGAGAACCTCCCCAAGAACATCGCCGCCTACGGGAACAGCGTGGAGGAGATCTTCGTCGCCGCCCCCGAGCTCAAGGAGCGCTTCGGGGACCGTTTCAAGGACATCCCCACCTCGGCCATCGGTGTGTATTCCTACTACAAGCGGCTGGCCCAGGGGATAAGGCAGCTCATGTGCGGGGCGCGCAAGTTCGCCCTGGAGCATCTCAGCCGGGACGACCTGGCCTCCCTCACCAAGGAGTGCGCGGAGATAACCGGCATTCCCTACGTCATGGACCTGGACCGGGACGAGGTGGAGAAGATCCTGGGCTGATTCACTCATTTTGTAAAGAGGGCCGGTTTCCCGGCCCTCTTTATTTCTTGACTAGAGCGCTGACTCAAGGACGCGGCGGTCTCGCCTACATTCGCCTCCGTTCAGATGCGGCTTTTCTGGCGGTTCGTTCGTGGGGTTTACGACTCTCTCGGCGGCAGCCGGGAAAGCACCCCGGTGGC